>JAKSBK010000163.1 GCA_022361155.1 Pseudomonadota bacterium | reverse complement strand
GCATCAACTCCTATCCAACTCGCCGCTGAGTTGCATCTCGTTGGCCTGAGGTGGCCAAGCCCTTCGAGCATGGCCGCGCGCCCCTCTGGCGGTGAGACTCGACAAGGTTCGAAGGTGGTACCTGATCAATCGACCGATACCCGGGCTGCGTCCATCCACAGGGTTTCGAGGTCATAGTAGCGACGCGCTTCTTCTTGGAAGACGTGCACGATCACATCGCCGAAGTCCATAAGTACCCAGGTGCCGTGGGGCAATCCTTCGACCCCCAGGCAGCGGGTCGCGAGCTCGCGGCCGGCGACTTCTTGGATGTGCCGTGCCAGCGCGCCGACCTGACGTGCGCTGCGGCCGCTCATGGCAACCACGACGTCGGCGTAGTCGACCTTGCCCCGCACGTCGATGATCTCGACGTTCAGCGCCTTCTTTTCCATGGCAGCGCGCGCCAAGGCGAGCGCAAGCTCGACCGGTGGGTCGAGCGGCGGGCGTTGTTTGTCCTTCCCGCGTTTGCTTCCACGTTGACCGGCACCACGCGCGGAGCCCCTGCCTTCCGCCCCGCCCGAGCGCCGTCCGTTGCCGTTTGCGCTGCCTCGCTTACTAGGGCTCAACGCGTGCTCCAAGACACTATGTTCGCACCTGCCCGGCGCCGTACGCGATCCACTTCGAGGCCGTGAGCTCCGCCAACCCCATGGGCCCGTACGCGTGAACCTTGGTGGTCGAGATGCCCATTTCGGCCCCGAGGCCCAGCTCGAAGCCGTCGTTGAAACGCGTGGAGGCGTTCACGAGCACCATGCTGGCATCGACCTCCCGTAGCCAGCGTTGGGCGCAGGCATAGCTGCGCGTGACGATGGCTTCCGTGTGTCGTGATCCATGGCGTTTGACATGGTCCAGGGCCGCGTCGATTCCGTCGACCACCGCTATGGACAGTGTCCGATCGAGGTACTCGGTATCCCAGTCTTGGCTCCGCGCAGCCTTGGCGGAGCCGATGATCTCGGCTGCTCGCGGGTCGCAGCGGAGCTGTACGGCGTGCTCGCGCAGCGCTTGCGCCACGCGGGGCAGCAGCTCGTGTGCGCAGGCCGCATCCACCAGCAGCGTTTCCATGGCGTTACACACCGCGGGCCGCTGCACCTTGGCGTTGAGCACGATAGCGATCGCCAGCCTCGGATCCGCGTCGCCATGCACGTACACGTGGCACACGCCTTTGTAGTGGCCGACCACCGGCACGCGTGCGTGAGCAGCCACAAAACGAACCAGCTCCTCACCGCCCCGAGGTATCGCTAGATCGATGAGCCCCTCCAGCCCGAGCAACGCCTGCAGTGCGGAACGGTCTGTGGTCGGCACCAACGTGACTGCCGCTTCCGGGAGGCCTTGCTCCCTGAGTCCTCGCTCGAACAGCCTCGCGAGTGCCTGGTTGCTCTGAAAAGCCTCCTTGCCGCCACGTAGAATGCAGGCGTTTCCGCTCTTGAGGCACAGTGCTGCTGCATCCGCCGTTACGTTGGGGCGCGCTTCGTAGATGAGCAGGATCACGCCCAGGGGCACGCGCATGCGACCAGCCAGCAGCCCGTTCTCAAGCTGCCGCATTCCTGTGATCTCACCTATGGGATCGGGCAGCTCGGCGACTTGCTCGAGCCCGTCTGCGACCGAGCCGAGCCGACTCTCGTTCAGGCTGAGACGATCCAGCATGGCCTGAGTGAGCCCGCGTTGACGACCCTCGCTGAGGTCGCGCGCATTGGCGTCGAGCACCGGCGCAAGCGCGGGCCCGCGAAGCTCCTGCGCCACCCACCTCAACACGCCGTTCTTCGCCGCGGTCGCCGCGCTCGCCAGTGCCGCGCTCGCGACCCGGGCACGCTCCGCCAGCGAGCGGACAACCTGGTCATGCCCGGATGTGTCTGTAGCTGCTGTCACTACCTGGACGCAACACTAGCACCTTCCTGCCGAAAGCGCGACGCGGGCCCACACCTGGTCCTGTCAGAGCACCACCAGGTCGTCGCGGTGTACGATTTCGTCACCCCCGTAGTAGCCCAGCAGCTCCGGGATCTGTTGTGTCCTGGCACCGATCAGTCGCTGCACGTCGCCGGCGTCGTATCGGCTCAGACCACGCGCAAGCTCCCTGCCGTCCCGGCCTACGATGCGGATGGCATCGCCGAGGCGGAACTTCCCGCTGGCTTTGGTGACACCAGCCGGCAGCAGGCTGCATTTGCCGCTCTCCAGCGCTCGTGCTGCCCCGTCATCCACGGTTACCGAACCCCTGGGTTTGAGCGTGTACGCAATCCAGTGCTTGCGGCTGGCCATCGTGTTCCCCTGGGGCAGCACGAGCGTGCCGAGGCTTTCCCCGTCCAGGATCCGGCCGACGGCGTGCGGCTCGGCCGCAGGAGCAATGATGGTGGGTACGCCGCGGCGCGCGCACAGAGCCGCCGCGTCGAGCTTGGAGCCCATGCCTCCCAGTCCCGCGCTGTCGAGGGAGGCCCGTACCAGCCGGCGTGCAGCGTCAAGGCTCGTCACGACGGGCACCCGCGCATCGGCCTCGTCCAGCAGCCCCTGCACGTCGGTCAACAGGACCAACAAGTCTGCGCCGACCAGCGCCGCCACGAGCGCGGCCAGGCGATCGTTGTCTCCAAACGTCAGCTCCTCGATGGCTACGGTGTCGTTTTCGTTGATGACGGGCACGGCGTCCCGCTCGAGCAGTGCCTCGATGGTCGCCCTGGCTCGCAGGTAGCGGGACCGATCGGCAAGCCCTGCATGGGTCAGCAGCACCTGCGCCACCACGAGCCCGTGCTCGGCAAACGCGCGCTCGTAGGCGTGTACGAGACGGGCCTGCCCTACTGCCGCGCAAGCCTGAAGGTCGGCGATCAGGCGCGGCCGGAGCGGCAGACCCAGCCGCGGGTAGCCGAGGGCCACGGCCCCCGAAGACACCAGCAGCACGGTGTGTCCGCGCTTGCGAAGCCCCGCGAGCTCGCCGGCCACGGCCGCGAAACGCGCGAGACCGTGCCCCTCGCGACCCAGCAGCGCACGGCTACCGATCTTGATCACGATCCGGCGGATGTCCCCGCGCGCGATCGGCTGGTCAACCATGGCTGGAAACTCGCTCGCGGGAGCCCGGATGGCTACGCTGTTGGGGCATGCCGCCGGTCTCGGACACCTTGCTGACCGACGAGCTCGCACCGTGGTTCGTGCGCACGGCGGCGGCGGTATTCGGGGCGCTCTGGGGCAGCTTCTTCAACGTGGTGATCTACCGTTGGCCGCGCGAAATATCGGTCGTATTCCCTGCAAGCCACTGCCCGGCCTGTCAAGCGCGCATCCCGGCTCGCCACAATATCCCGATCTTGAGCTATCTCCTGCTGCGGGGCCGGGCGGCCTGCTGCGGCGCGAGGCTTTCGATGCGGTACCCCCTGGTGGAAGTGCTTGCCGCGATCTTGGCGCTGGCCGTGGCCGAGCGCTTCATCGTGCGGTCCCCATGGCAGGTCGAGCTGCTCCCGGCCCTGCTGGTCGCCTTGTGTTTCTTCGCGTTCGTGGGCGGGCTGCTGGTGGCGGCCTTCATAGATATGGAATGTATGGAGATTCCTGACGAAATCGCGCTGCCCGGAGCCGCGCTGGGGCTGGCGACCGCCACGTTTCGGCCCTGGCCCAGCGCAGCGGAGATCGCGTTTGGAGCGGGCGTTGGTTTTCTTCTGGTGCAGGTGCTCTTTGTGTGGGGATACGAGAAACTGACCGGCAGGCGGGGCATGGGGGAGGGCGACGCCAAGCTCCTGATGATGATCGGCGCGTTCGTGGGCTGGCAGGGCGTGCTCTTTTCCCTCTTTGCGGGCGCCACGCAGGGGGTCATCGTCGCCCTCGGCCTCTTGATGGCGGGCCGGAGCCCGACGCCTACGGGATCGGATGACAGACCCAGCCGCGACGCCACCCGTGGCATTCAGCTTGCCCCCGCCGAGCCCCTGGACACCCATGAGGAGGCGCCGGGGCCCCGGTCCGAGCCCCCGCCGCGCTATGCGGGTCATCTCAAGGTTCCGTTCGGCCCCTTCTTGAGCCTTGCGGCCATCGAGTACCTTTTCTTCGGCGAAGCCGTGTTGGAGGTTTACTGGGGGCTCTTTCGCTAGCTTGGCTCGCTTCGGGGCCATCGGCCCGGCGCTTGCGCGTGCCAGAGGTCGCGTGCTACCCAGCTGCCGCTCCTGCTCTACGGAGGCCCCCATGAGGAAGTCACCCCTCGAGATCGTCAACGAGCGCTTCAAAGACAAGGACGGGCTCGTCAAGGCCGTGCGGGAGCTCGCCACCGATCAGCTCTGGGTCGAGCGCCTGGGCGACAAGGGTCTCAAGCGCGTTCCCAACAAGAAGCTGCTTCATCTGCACGACGTTCTGGGAACCGTCAAGGCCAAGTTTGGCTCGCGTTCCTCGATGATCGACGCCCTGCTCGGGCTGCAGGGAAGGTCCAACGACGCCGATTTCCGCAGCAAGCTTGAGACCTATTCTACACCCAAGCTTTGGGAGCTCTACAGGGCCGCCTCGAAGCGCGCTCGATCGAAGTAGGGACTTCGCTCCCGCAATCGCCCTGCAGGGTCGCGCCGCTGCTGGCGGGCTTCTCGGAGCGGCACGGCTCTGCTACCACGGGCTTCCAGTGTCCTTGGACCCTCCCGGACACCGGCCCGGCCATGAGCGGATCCAGCTTTGTACATCTGCACGTGCACTCCCAGTACTCCATGTTGGATGGAGCCATCCGCATCGGCGCGCTGGCCGCGCAGGTAAAGGCCGCCGGCATGCACGCGGTCGCGCTGACCGACCACGGCAACATGTTCGGTGCGCTGCAGTTTCACGCAAGCTGCACGACTGCCGGCATCAAGCCGATCCTGGGCTGCGAGGTCAATGTCGTGCCTTCGCTGGCCGGCGCAGCCCACGATCCCGGCGGTCATCTTCTGCTGCTTGCACGCAGTCAGCAGGGCTATCGCAACCTGGTTCGGGTCGTGAGCCAAGGGTGGGTCAAAGGCCTGCTGGCCGGTACGGCGCGCATCGATCTCGAGCTGCTCAGCGCCCATCGCGGAGGACTGGTCGGCCTGAGCGCTTGCATGGGCGGACACGTCGCGCAGGAGCTGCTCAACAAAGGTGAGGCCGCCGGACTGCGGGCGCTGGAGCGGCTGCGTGAGTGCTTCGAGCCCGGCGCCTTCTTTGTAGAGCTCCAGGACCACGGGTTTGTCGAACAACGGCCGCTGAACGAGATCCTGATCGAGCTCGCCGGCCGCCTCGAGCTGCCGCTGGTCGCTACGAACGACTGCCACTACCTCGGGCGCGACGAGGCTTCGGCTCAGCTCGTGCTGCAGTGCATTGCTGCGGGCATCACCGTGCAAGACATGCGGCGCTCGCATCACGGCTCCGACGAGATGTTCCTCAAGAGTCCGGAGGAGATGGCCGAGCGGTTTCGGCATCTTCCCGAGGCTATCCGCAACACGTTGGTCATCGCGGACATGTGCGCTGGCCAGGCCGATCCCTTCGCCGCCCCGATGCTGCCCCGCTTTTCGGTCCCCGAGGGTTACGATGAGGCCGGCTACTTTCGATCCCTTGCGGAGCAGGGCCTCGAGCAGCGTTTTCGAGAGCTCGAAGCGATGGGCAGGCCTGTCGAGCGCGAGGCCTACCGGCAGCGCCTGCGCATGGAATGCGATGTCATCTGCAAGATGGGCTACGCGGGCTACTTCCTTATCGTGCAGGACTTCATCAACTGGGCCAAGCAGCGGGCCATTCCCGTCGGTCCGGGACGGGGCTCCGGCGCTGGCTCGCTGGTTTCCTACGCCATGCGCGTCACCGACCTGGACCCCATCGCCTACGGGCTGCTTTTCGAGCGTTTTCTGAATCCGGAACGCGTTTCCATGCCCGACTTCGATGTGGACTTCTGCATGGAGCGGCGCGACGAAGTCATCCAGTACGTGCGCGAGCGATACGGCAACGATAGCGTGGGGCAGATCGCTACGTTCCACTTGCTGAAGAGCCGAAGCACCGTTCGCGACGTGGCGCGGGTCATGAAGCGGACGCCGCAGGAGGCGGGGCGCATCGCGTCGCTGGTGCCGGAACCTTTCCAGGGCAAGATAGCCTCGATAGCACAGGCGCTCGAGCAGGAGGCTCGGCTGAAGGCGCTGTACGACGAGCACGACGAAGTGCGCGAGCTGCTCGACACCGCCATGACCCTGGAGGGACTGACGCGCCACGCGGGTATGCACGCGGCAGGGGTGGTGATCAGTGAAGGACCGCTGTGGGACCACGTTCCGGTTTTCTGTCCGGAACCCGGAATCTACGTCACCCAGTACCACAAGGACGACGTTGAATCCGCCGGCCTCGTCAAGTTTGACTTTCTGGGCCTCAAGACGCTGACCGTCATCGACCGCGCATGCCGGCTGATCGGCAGGAGGCCCGATCGCCGGGGCGAGGCGTTCGATATCGCTCGCATTGCGCTCGACGACCCCGCCGCCTTCGCATTGCTCCAATCAGGCGAAACAACCAACGTGTTTCAGCTGGAGTCGAGCGGCATGCAAGCGCTGATCAAACAACTTCGACCCGACTGTTTCGAGGATCTGGTCGCGCTGGTCGCGCTCTACCGCCCCGGTCCGCTCGGATCGGGCATGGTCGACGATTTCGTGCAGCGCAAACACGGGCGCACGCGGGTGAAGTATCCGCATCCAACGCTCGAAAAGGTCCTGCGCGAGACGCGTGGCGTGATCGTCTATCAGGAGCAGGTCATGCAGGCGGCCCGCGACATGGCCGGCTACTCGCTGGGAGAGGCGGATCTGCTGCGCCGAGCCATGGGCAAGAAAAAGCCCGAGGAGATGGCGAAGCAGCAGGCGGTGTTCGTCCGGGGCGCGGTCGATCGCGGCCATTCCAAGGAAGAGGCGGAAAAAGTCTTCAACCTGATGTCCCACTTTGCCGGCTACGGCTTCAACAAGAGCCATTCAGCAGCCTACGCGCTGATCGCGTACCAGTGCGCCTACCTCAAGGCCCACTACCCGGTGGAGTTCCTGTGCGCGACGTTGAGCGCCGACAAGGACAAGACCGAGAAGGTCGTGCGTACGATCGCCGAAGCGCGCGCGCTGGGCGTGACGGTCTTGGCGCCTGATGTCAACGAAAGCGAGATCGATTTCACGGTCGTTTACGGGAAAGCGCATTACGAGGATGGAGGTGCGGTCGCGAAGCCTGTTTGTCGAGGCGGCCGCGTGCATGACCCGGCCGATCCCAAGATCCGTTTCGGTCTCGGCGCTGTCAAAGGGCTGGGCGAAGCCGCGCTCGAGGCCGTGTTCGAGGCTCGTCGCGGTGGCGAAGCGGGCGACAACGGGCCGCCGGCAGTCAAGCAACCGTTCACGGATCTGTTCGACTTTGCCGCGCGCGTGGACCTCCGCCGCGTGAACAAGGCGGTCATCGAAGCGCTCGTACAGTGCGGTGCAACCGATACCATGCACACTCCACTGGGGATAAGTCGCGCCCAGGCGTTGGCCTCGGTGGACCGCTCCATCGAACGGGGTCGCAAGATCGGGGCGGACCGCGAGAGCGGTCAGACTCAACTGTTCGCGTTGTTGGGCCAAACAGGCGACGGTTCCGACGCGGCGCGTACCCACATCGATTGGCCACGCGTGCAGCCTTGGAGTCGGCACGAGCTGCTGTCGCGCGAAAAGCAGACGCTGGGCTTCTACATCTCCGGGCACCCGTTGGACGGCTACGCCGAAGAGCTCAAGCGCTTCTGCAGCGCCACTACCGTGCAGCTGGCGCAGATGTCCGAGGGCACCCACGTGACGGTAGGCGGAGTCGTGGAGGGTTACCGCGAGCGCAATACCAAGAGCGGCAACCGCATGGCCTTCTTTTCGCTCGAGGATCCTGTGGGCCGCGTCGAGGTGCTCGTACGCTCGCGCGCGTTAGAGGCCAGCCGGGAAGTACTGCAGGCCGGAGGTGCGGTGCTCGTGGGAGGCGTCCTGCAGTTCGAAGGAGAACGCACGCCTTCCCCGGAGGTGGACACCGGCGAGAGCGCAATGGTGGCCAAACTGCTGCTCGACCAGGTTGCGCCGCTAGCGGATCAGCTGCGCGCCCTGACGAAGTGCGTCCGCGTGCGAGTCAACGTGCACGAGCTCAATCGCAGCAAGCTCGTGGCCTTGCGCAAGGCTTTCCTCGAGTACCCGGGCGGCTGTCCGGTCACCCTCGAGCTGCTGTGCAGCGAAGGTTGGGCCGTGAGCCTGCGTGCCGAGACCCTTTTCGTGGACCCCTCCGAGGCCTTCACCTCTGGCCTGGAACAGCTGTTCGGGCACAAGGTCTGCGAGCTGCAGTAAGAACCCCGTTCTCCGAACGGGTTCTAGGCCAGCTGGCGAGCTTTACAACCAGGCCCCTCGATGATAGATGGCCGCGACCGCCCGGGGCCGTTAGCTCAGCTGGCAGAGCAGCGGGCTTTTAACCCGACGGTCGTAGGTTCGATCCCTACACGGCCCACCGCCGCGCTAGAGCCGCGCCAGCGTAGGTCAGCAAACCCTATCGTCCCCATCGTCTAGTGGCCCAGGACTCCGGCCCTTCAAGCCGGCTACGGGGGTTCAAATCCCCCTGGGGACGCCAGTTCCTGCCTCGAGTCTTCAGGGATTTCGGGGCGTTATTGTTTCGTGATTTCGTTGACGGCATCGAGCGAGTGTACTGCTGCCGGGTCGGCCCGGTGGCCGGGCCTGCATGTCGTGCCCAAGTACGGTTGCTCGTGAGCGACGAACAACGCGACGGGCCAGGCAATGACAATAGAGCTCGGTCAGCTCGGGGTCTGGCAGTCCCTGTCCAGCTCGGATCGGTTGCGCGCCAGTTCGCGGATGTCGGCGTGCTGGGCGTGCGGAGCAACTTGTGGGCAGGAGTGACCTGGCGTCGTCCGGGCGGGGGATCTCGTGCTCGGGCCCGACGGTGCCCCCCGGACTCGCGCCTTGTGCCTGAGGAACACCGGTGGGCCGGCTCAGAGATGCTCGCTCCACGACAGCGTTCATCAGCGCTCAAACATCAGGACCCCCCGCCGGTCCCTGCGCGCGAGACCCCCCGCCCGGACGACTTGCATGGTGGCTGGATCGAGCGGGCGTTGTGGGCGGCGAGCGACGCTGATCCTGCCTCCAGCCTCTGAGCGCCGAATCCACACGGCGAACGTGCCCGCGCACGCCGGAGGACGCCAACTCTGAAGCTGTAGAGCGCCCGCCCCTTCCTGGCATCGTTGGATTACCAACCCACAACGAACAAGAAGGAGCCGACTATGGACTACTGTGGACTGGCTGTGCCGTGAAAGCTGTGGAGGTTCCGATGACCTAACAAGACG
>JAKSBK010000162.1 GCA_022361155.1 Pseudomonadota bacterium | reverse complement strand
TCGCAAGGTTCTCCGGCTAGCCGCTTTGACTGGGTGCTGGAGGGCGGTGCAATCGACGTGGACGGCCAAGGAACCTGCCTCACGACGCGCAATTGCCTGCTCAATCCGAACCGCTGCCATGGGCGCGATCCGCAGCGGGTCGAGCGCCGGCTTGCTCAGGCGCTGGGCATCACCAGGGTGCTGTGGCTCACGGGCGTCCTCGCAAACGACCACACCGACGGGCACGTGGACACCCTGGCACGTTTCGTTGCCCATGGGGTGGTCGCCTGCATGGAGCCGTGCGGGTCCGAGGAGCCGAACCGCGACGTGCTCGAGTCCGTACGCCGTCAGCTGGCGAGCGCACGCGATGCCTGGGGCCGCCCCCTCGAGCTGGTCGTGCTCCCCTCACCCGGAACGGTGCTGGGCCGGTCAGGACAAGTCATGCCAGCAAGCTACCTGAACTTCTACATCGCCAACCGCTCGCTGGTGGTGCCTACGTTTGGCGTGCCTCAAGACGAGACCGCCCTGCGCGTGCTCGAGCAGTGCTTCCCTGGCCGCGTGGTGGTGGGCATCGGCGCGAACGCCTTGCTCGAGGGAGGCGGCGCCTTTCACTGCATCACGCAACAGGTTCCGGCGTGCCAAGCCGCGCCTGCGAGCCAGCGAAACGGCACAACGGGGGCGTTGTGAGCGAGCGCGGGCCCGAGCCCGATCGGGGCCTAAGGAGGCGCGATAAAATAAACGCTACCGCTGCGGGCGCGCGGGCGGGCGCGTTCACGGTTTACGGACTCGAAAAAATCCTCGCAATGGCGCTCCTATTCCTGCGGTCTTTCCTCCGGGCGCGCTCCCGATCGCACTCCGCCCACACGCCGGGTCTGGATCGTTTATTGTGTCGCGCCTCCTAAGCATCGGCATGGTGCAGTGCCCGCTCTCGGGCTCTACCGCCGACAATCTCAAGCGCCTCGAGGGTTTGGTGCGCGAGGCAGCGGCGGCGGGCGCACAGGTGATCGTAACGCCGGAGCTGCCGCAAGGCCCCTACTTCCCCAGGCAACAGCACGACGCGAACTTCGAGCGAGCCCGGACGTTGCGAGACGACGAGAGCGTCGCCGCGTTCCGGCGGCTCGCGCAGTCGCTGCACGTGGTGCTTCCCATCTCCTTCTTCGAGCGAGCAGGCCCCGCCTACTACAACACCGTGGCCGTGATCGATGCGGGCGGCAGCGTGCTCGGAACCTACCGCAAAAGCCACATCCCCGACGGTCCAGGCTACCAGGAAAAGTTCTACTTCCGGCCTGGGGACACGGGGTTTCGAGTCTGGCAGACGCGTCACGGCCGGCTCGGCGTGGGGATCTGCTGGGATCAGTGGTTTCCCGAAAGCGCGCGCGCGATGACCCTGCTTGGCGCGGACGTGGTGGTGTACCCGAGCGCCATTGGCAGCGAGCCCGAAGCGCCGGAGCTCGACACCAAGCTGCCTTGGCAGCGGGTGATGGTGGGACACGCCGTCGCCAATGCCGTGCCCATCGTCGCTGTCAATCGCACGGGCCGCGAGCACGACCTCGTGTTCTATGGCAGCTCGTTCATGGCCGATGCGCGCGGCGATCTGGTCGCTCAGCTTGGCGAAAACGAAACCGGAACGCGCAGCTACCGCTTCGATCTGGACCAAATCCGAGCCTACCGCGCCGGCTTCGGCTTCTTTCGAGATCGGCGACCCGAGCTCTATGGGGCCTTGTGCGCGAGCCAACCCACGCAACGGTAGCGGCTCGATGCCTTGATCGCCCGGCTCACCGCCCGCTGCAGCCCCACAACCAAAAGGCGCCAGTAGGCGCCCGCCCGTGGCCGCAGCGCCAGCGTAGACATCGAGCGTATCGGCCCGATCCTTCCGCCCTCGGGATCGGTATCGGCTCGGTATCCGAGCTGCGAAATCCGACCTCGGGATCGGCATCGGTTCTCCGCTTCGGCCTCGGTCCTGCGATCGCGGTTCACTGGGAGTACTTTTCTCGCAGCCTTTTCCTGTTGCGTTCTTTCCTTCGTGCCACGTGCTTGTCGTCGTAGCGGCGCACGTCTTCCTGCGACCAATACGTGCCCGTGTTCCAGCGGGCATGGGTCAGGCCGGCTTCCCAAGCGAAGATCTTCTTGAGCAGCGAGGCTACCCTGGCTGGCTGCCGCCTTGCCAGGTCCCTGCCCTCAGCGATGTCTCGCCTCAGGTCGTACAGCTGCGGCGGCCGGTCAGGGAACCGCAGCAGCTTGAAACGGCCCTCGCGTACAGCGGCCATTACGTCGTAGCGCCAAAAAAGGGAGCGTTGTTTGCGGACCCTGGGTTTGGGACCGGGCACGTGGCCGAGCAACGACTCGCCGTCTAGATTATCGGGCAAATCGGCGCCAGCGGCGTCCAGCGCGGTCGGAAGCACGTCCATCAGCGACACGATTGCACTGGATCGCGTTCCGGCCTTGACCCGCGCTGGCCAGCGCATGGCGAGCGGCACCCGGATGCCGCCTTCAAGCAGGGTGCCCTTGGTGCCTCGCAGTGGAGCGTTGTTTGCGCCGATGCCGGTACGGTCACCTCCGTTGTCGTTGGTGAAGATGACCAGCGTGTCACGGTCGAGCCCATGCTGTTCCAGCGCAGCGAGCACCTCGCCCACAGCCCGATCCATGGCCCAGGTCATGGCCGCCAGGCGCTGGCGCTGGAAGTCCTTGACGTGCGAAAAGCGCTGGAGGTCTGCCTCCACCACGTCCATGGGCGCGTGCACCGCGTTGAACGCCAGGTACATGAAGAAGGGAACGCTCTTGAAACGCTCGATGTACGCCAGGGCTTCCCTGCCGAAGTCGCCGGTCAAATACTCCTTGGGCTGCACGAGCTCTGCGTTGCGCCGGATCCACTGGGTTTCGTTCTTCTGCTGGCCCGGATGGTAGTTGGCGGCGCCACCCAGAAACCCGTAGAAGTGATCGAACCCCCGCTGGTTCGGGTGAAAGTGCTCCAGGCGGCCCAAATGCCACTTGCCTATGGCGATCGTAGTGTAGCCTGCCGCCTTCATCAGATCGGCGATGGTCCTTTCCTCGATGGCCAGACCCAAGATCTCGGGACTCACTCCGGGCGGCGGATTGTGAGTCAGGTTGTATTCGTAGCCAAAGCGCTGCGGATAACGCCCAGTGAGAAGGCCAGCCCGCGACGGGCTGCAAAAGGGCGTCGTGACGTAGGCATCGCTGAAGCGGATGCCCTCGGCCGCAATGCGATCGATGTGGGGCGTGCGAATCTCCCGGCTGCCTTGGAATCCAAGGTCGTGAAACCCGGCATCGTCGGCGAGGATCACGATCACATTGGGTTTGGACGGTCTGCCTGCGGGTGCCTTCGCGTCCTGCGCTGAGACTTCAACGGCCAGTGCGAGGCACAACAGGCTCAGCAGCGTCTTCGAACCCGAAGGCTCTGCGGGCTGTCCTGCACGTCGCCGCGGCTGGCGGCTCATGCTTCGTTGCGTTGCTCGGTCTTGGTTACGCGCCGCACCGCTACTGGGGAGTACAAGAGACCTGAATCTCCACGCCTAAGACAGCCATCGTAGCGCTGCACGTCTTCCTGTGTCCAATGCGTGCCCCGTGTTCCACGATCGCTGATCCGGTTGGGGAAATCCTGGCCCCGGATGGCGGTATCGTTCGTGATCGCCTGATCGACAGTGGAAGCTCGACGTGATCTAAGGATACTGACGCCATGGGTTGCCTTCAGTCCGTGCTGAGTCGTGGACGCTCCGCGATCGCGGCTGGCGAGAGCATGCGAGCCCTCGCGGAGCTGCCCGACGAGTGCGTGGGGCTCGTGTACATCGATCCCCCGTTCAACACGGGAAAGCGGCGGCGGCTCACACAGCTGCGAACCGAGTTGGACCCGGATGGCGATCGGACGGGCTTCGGTGGTCGCCGCTACCGAACGACTCGGCTCCGGTCGATGTCCTACGGCGACGACTACGACGAGTACCTATCCTTTCTTGAGCCTCGCTTACGTGAGGCTCGACGGGTCCTGCGGCGCGATGGCTCGATCTTCGTGCATCTCGACTGCCGCGAGGTCCACTACTGCAAAGTCCTGATGGACGGCCTGTTCGGTCGAGACAACTTCCAGAACGAAATCATCTGGTCCTATGACTTCGGCGCCCGTTCTCGCTCTCGCTGGTCGAGAAAGCACGACAACCTCCTCTGGTACTCGAGGTCGCCGAAGGCGTACAGCTACAACTTCGACGCCGTCGACCGGATTCCCTATATGGCTCCAGGCTTGGTCGGCAAGGAAAAGGCTGCGCGCGGGAAGACCCCGACCGATGTGTGGTGGCAAACCATCGTGCCGACCAACGGTTGCGAGCGCACCGGCTACCCCACACAGAAGCCGCTCAAGATCCTGGACCGCATCGTTCGCGTGCATTCCAAGCCTGGCGACCTCGTGTTGGACTTCTTCGCCGGCAGCGGGACGAGCGGCGAAGCCGCCGGCATGCACGGCCGAGCATTCCTGATGGTCGACCACAACCCGGAAGCCATCGCCGTGATGTCCCGCAGGCTCAGCCGGTTCGAGCCGCTCATGGTTGACCTTGCTCAACCGGATGCGGCCGCCGTCCAGCTCGCGCTACCCACGTGAGCGCCGGAGCCCCACAGGTACCGGCGATACCTGCAAAGCACGCGATCAAATCACGCGCGAAACTCTCCGCCCGATCCCGCCCCCGATACCCGGCAGCCGCGGAGCGCGAACGCCGGTGGCCGGGTGCGGTCCACGAGGGACACGCCGGTGTCAAGGTTCGCAGAAGTCGCTGACAAGCACAGGCGTGGGGCCCATGGCTCGGACCGTCTTACGATGGTTCGTAAAACGGTTTGGACCATCTTATGAACCATCGTAAGATGGTCCCATGCCGATTCCGCGTCTCTACGACGTACTGCTGACCGAACATCTGCAGGCACACCGGCAGATGGTCTTCGTGACCGGTCCGAGGCAGGTAGGCAAGACGACGACCTGCCGCCGGCTCGATCCGCGTTGCAAGTACCTCAATTGGGATGATGAAGACGACCGGCGGCTGATCACGCGGGGGCCGTCCGCGATTGTCGCGGCGCTCTCGCTCGGACAGCTGAGCGATCGTCCCGCGCTGCTCGTGATCGACGAGATCCACAAGTACCGACGTTGGCGCACGCTGCTGAAGGGCCTATTCGACAAGCACGCGGACCGGCTTCGGATCGTCGTCACGGGCAGCTCGCGCATGGACGTCTACCGCCGGGGGGGCGACAGCTTGATGGGTCGGTATCTGCTCTATCGGATGCACCCGCTGTCTGTGGGCGAGCTCGTACACCCCGGACTGCTCGCCAGGGAAGTGCGGCCACCCGAGCGGCTGGGCCCGCGCCGCTTCAAGGCGCTGTACAAGCACGGCGGTTTCCCCGAGCCGTATGCAAAGGACGACTCGCGCTTCTCACGACGCTGGCGGTCCCTGCGCTTTGCCCAGCTCGTGCGGGAGGATGTCCGTGATCTGAGTCCAATCCAGGATCTCGCACAGCTCGAGCTCGCCTTCGCACTGCTGCGCGAGCGCTCAGGCTGTCAGCTCAGCTACTCCAGCCTCGCGCGCAACGTGAACGTATCGGTGGACACCGTTCGCCGCTGGGTCGCTGCGGCATGCACGTTGCACTATGGCTTCCTAGTGCGTCCGTGGTTTCGTAACGTGGCAAAGTCTCTGCGGAAGGAGCCTAAGTGGTTCCTCAGGGATTGGTCGGCGATAAGCGATCCCGGTCAACGGTACGAGACCTTTGTTGCCTGCCACTTGCTCAAGTCGGTTCAGGCTTGGCAAGACGCGGGCCTCGGCGACTACGAGCTCCGCTATTTGCGCGACAAGGACAAGCGAGAGGTCGATTTCTTGGTGGTGCGCGATGGAGAGCCCTGGTTCATGGTGGAAGCGAAGCAGAGCGAAGCCAGACTCAGTGACCACCTTGCGCATTTCCAGCGGCAAACCAGGGCCAGGCACGCGTTCCAGGCCGTGCTGAGCCGTAATCATGTAGCCGCAAGCTGCTTCGGCCGCACAGATCCGTGCGTTGTGCCTGCCTCCACACTGTTGTCGCAGCTGCCCTAGCGCGCCGACCGGTTTGAATCCTATGAGCTCCGGCATCTTTGGCACCACGCTCGGCTAGCCTTCGAGCGAGAGAGCCTGGCCTGCGCGGGCGAGAACCTCCCGTACTCTTGCACCGGCAACCTGCTACAGCTGCGGCAGCGTCCTGCTCAGCCGTGGCAGCCGCCCGGTGTCGAGCCAGGTGTAGGCGCTCCAGCTGGCCAGCACCCGCTTGGTGTAGCGGCGTGTCTCGAGGTAGGGGATCTCCTCGATCCACTCATCCAGCGCGCGTTGCGGGCGTTGCCGCAGCCAGCGTTCGGCCGCGCCGGGACCGGCGTTGTACGCCGACGGGACCACGGCGGGGTTGCGCGCGTAACGTTGCCACAGCTGGGAGATGAACCGCGCGCCGATGCGCAGGTTGATCTCGGGCACCCGCAGCGCCGCGGGGTTGCTGGGAAGCCCGAGCTGGCGACCGTAGGTGCGGGCCGTGGGGCCGATGAGCTGAATCAGGCCGTAGGCGCGCGCACGCGATACGGCTGACGGGTTGAATCGGCTCTCCTCCCGAACCACGGCCCGCAGGAAGCTGGCCGGAACGCTGCTCTTGTCGGCCACGTGCTCGATGAGCGGTGCATAGGCCTTGGGATAGGCGATTCGCCACAGCGCGAGCGCCTCGCTGTCCATGGGCGCATGCCGAAAAGCGCCCAGCCGGCTGCGTACCAGGCGGCTGGCCTGCGCGTAGGCGCCCGCGTCGTGCAGCAGGCCCGCCACATAGCGCAGCGTCTGCGGCTCCGAGCTGGCGCCGGTCATTCCGAGCCACGAGAACTCCGCCCCGGCCAATGCGAACTCCCCCACCCGCAGCAGCGCCAACGCCCTCTTGAACGCGGGCGTGCGTGTGACGGACCCCGCCGTGGGTCGTACTTGGATTACCCCCCTGGTCTGCTTCAACTGCGCGCGTAGCTCCCGGGCCACCTTGGGTGCGATTTCCTCGAGCCGCCCGAGCGCTTGCTGCGCGTAGTAGCTCAAGGGGCGGTTTCGTACGAGCCACTCGTAGTCCTCGCGAGCCCTGGCGGCGCGACCCGTCCAGCTGAGCGTCCGAGCCCGCCAGTAAAGCAGCCGGGCTCGGTTGGCCTCGAGCAGCGTGGCCGCCCCGAGCGCCTCATCAAAGTGCCGGAGGGCCTCTTCGAGCCGGTGCGCCTTGACGTCCTGCCAGGCGAGCGCGAAACGCGCCTGGCCGCACATGTCGCCCTCGGGATGGTGTTCGAGCAGCTCGGTCAGGAAACGCCCCCCACCGGCCTCGTCGCCGTCGTCGAAGGCGATGCGGGCGCTGATATAGAGCGCGTCGTCCGCGAGTCGGTGCTGTTTGGCACCCAGCTGCGCAAGCTGCCTTAGTGCGGCGTCGTGCTGGCCCGTCCGGTAGTAGGCACGGCCGGCGTAGTAGCGAGCCCAGGCCTTGATCTCGTCCGAAGCGCAGCTGTCGGCGATCCCTGTCATCAGGGCGGCCGCCTGCTCCCGCTTTCGCAGCCGCAGCAGGACGCGGCCCTGCTCCAGACGGACCTTGCAAGTCAGTGCGTCGTCGTCATGGACACGCTCGAGCAGTGCCGCGTACGCCTCGCCGGCCGCTTCGTAGCGGCGCGCCCGAAACAGCGCCGTTGCGCGCGCGAAGGCGTCTTCGATCGTGGGATGCTCGTAGCGTCGCCGCTCTTGCGCCGGCAGGCGCGTGAGCAGCTCGCGGATCTTCTGTTCCGCAACTGCGGCATGCGACCGGATGGGCGTGCGGCTGCCGAGCGTTCGGTAAAGGTCGACGGCCCGTCGCACCGCCGACAGGTCGTCCTGCGCGCCGAGGGTTTGGGCGAGCCGTAGCGTTACGTCGAGCGCTGGCACCGCGGCACGCCGCTCTTGGTTGAGTCGTTCGAGCAAAGGCAGTGCGCGCTCTGCCTCACCCGCATCGTGCAAAGCCAGAGCGTACAGCTTGCGGGCCCTGGCAGCTCCAGCCCAGTCGTCGGTCAGCGTCTTGCTTTCACCGCGCGCGGTCTTCGGGTCCGATTCGAGCAGGGCTTCGGCCCGGAGCAGACGCGCCCAACGAGACAGCTCATGACCGCTTCGGATCACGCGAGCCAAGTGCCTTGCTCGCTGCTGCGCGTCGTCGGCATTGCGTGCCGCCAGCCAGTTCAGACGCACGGCTTCGGCTGCGCTAGCGCGCTTGAGCCGCGACTGGGCGAGCTTGAGTGCTTCTTGTGCATCCCCCCGCAACCATGCTGCTCGAACACGCTGCTCTGGGCTGCCCGCACGAGGGTGCAGCGGCCTTTTGGCGAGCGCTCTAACGAGGAGCGGTGAGCCTAAGGCCGGACGGTCCGCCGTCGCGGGCACAGCCTTTCCGATGCCCAGCGATGCCAACACCAACACCAACACCAACAGAGCAGCGCCCGTGCCAGGCACAAGAACTTGCTTCCGGCCCATCCCTTTGAGACTATGTACACGCTTGGGCCAACGCAAATTCCGGGCGCTAGTGGCTCCCGGCGTCCGGGCACTCGATCGCATCAAGGATCGGTCATGGCACAGGATTCGTTGGCGCCGGCCGCTCTCCGTGCGGCAAGGCTGTTGCGCGCAGGCGCAACCGATCGCTCGAGCCAGGAGCTCGAGGGATGCCGGAGCGCCCTCGCGAGGGCCCAGCAGTGCCTGCGTCTCGCGGCGGACCAGCTCGAGGCCCGGCTTCGCATGGAGCACTCGCTGCTTTATCGCCCCACACCCGACGCCACCGTAAGGGCCCAGTGGCTGCAGATGGGAGCGGCCCACAGGGAGCAGCTGCGTTCGCAGCTCCGAGGCAAATACTGGGCATTCGAGCACCATCTCGCCGCCGTTCGAGCCTGCTACGCCGAGGTGGAACGCGCACGCGAGCGTTTGCAGCTGGCCCTTGCGGATGAGCAGGTCATCGAGCGCCGGATCCAGCTTCAGGCTGCTGCCGAGCGCAGAGCACACGAAAAGCGCCTGGAGATCGAGGATGACGAGCGAGCTCTCAGCGGCCCGCAGGCGCCCTCATTGCCCGCGCTTGACAGTTGAGCCAGCCCGCTCCGGCGGGCCCCCAGGCACCGACAAATTCGTCGCTCAGCAGCTCGTCGCCCACCAGATCGCCGTCCGTATCGTTGACCAGCCAATCCCCCCGCAGCGTTGTGGAATGGCCTTGCCGGTCGAGGCGATTCCAGGCTTGGGCGAGCGCAGCTTCCAGTCGCGCCTGCACATCGCGGCAGGCAGCTCTGAGGCACATCGCGTCGCAAGCCATGAACAAGGCCCTTTGGGTCAGGTGCTCGTGCAGCGTGCCGCAGCCGAGCCGCTGGCGGAGGCTCTGCGCGAGGCTCCGGGGTGCGTGCACACCCAGCACGCCGGCCGTCACCTGGGTCGCCAGGGCGCCAAAGGCGAGCCCTAGCGTGAGCTCCCCCATTTCGATGAGGTCCAACGACGGGCGTGCCGTGCTGTCCGCGGTCACTACCGCCGCTGGCACGGCGACCTGTGCGCTCGCAGTCGAATCGGACGGCGGCACGCGAAGCGTCTGAGGTTCCCAGCGCAGCGTCCACCGGTCGTGGCTCGGAGCGGGCGTGACTTGCAGCCTCGAGGAGAGTGTGATCTCGCTGAGCGCCTCCTGTGCCCGATCCAGCGCAAACGCGAGCGCCGCCTCTACCCCCTGTTGCCGGGCGCCGAGCGCCGCCTGCAGTTTCGAATCCAGATCGCGGCTCTGCCGCTCCCTGACCAGCGCGTCGAGATCGGAGGGATGCCCGATCTCCGTCAAGGTCGACTCCAGCGCATCCAGGAGAATCGAGGCCTCGGCGCGCGCGGGCGGCCGGCCGGCAGCGAGTTGCTGCGCGGCCGCGCTGTGCCCGTAGCGCGCAAGATGGTCGGCGAGTCGCGGGGTGCTGCACTCCAGCTCCACCTGGTAGACGCCTTTGCTGTCTATCGGCTCGTCCCGGGTGGCTACGGTCACCGTGGTGTCCACCTCGCGCGGTAGATCGATCGCATCCGAGCATCCGTGGCTCAGCAGCGTGTCCGCGGCGCCCCAAGCTTTCACCTCCACGGCGTATTGCGCACCTGCGGGCAGCGCCACCAACACGGCCTCCCCGTCCCCAGGCGACAGGCTCACGGCACGGGTTTCGGTCGAGTTATCGAGCGAACCGCAGTCGCTGTCCCGATACGCAGCGACCGTCCAATGGTCTGGGGCCCGACGTTTGCTCTGCGTGATCCGCACATGCAAGTTGCCGAAGCCGGTTTCGGCCACCTCGACGTCGACGAAAGCGGCCTCGGCCCGTGTCGCAGTGATTCGGATCTGGAAATCGGCGGCTTGGTGACCGGCGCGTAGGCCGTTGACGATGCGGCCGTCCTTGTCGCTCTTCCAGTCGAGAAACGTCAGGCTGCTGTCACCACTGTCACCTATCAACGCGAAACGAACTGGCTCGTCCGCAAGAGGAAGGCCGGCGTTCGAGACGTAGCGAGCTTCGAATAAGGCCACCTGCCCGGTGGCAACCCGCAAAGAGCTGGCGTCGGTGCGAAGGAACGCATCTCGGGCGATCGGCGAGCTAGGGTCGGGAAGCTCCCGAGCGGTGCCGGCCTCGGTTGCGGTGCAGCCGGCGATCCACCCCGCTACGGCGGTTGATAAGAGCAAGCGCGAAGGCACCCTCTTACTATAGCTCCGAGGCGTCGAACCGGCACACCGGCGGCGGCCGCGACGTTGCTGTCGGACGCACCCTCATGATACAGGCCCGCAGGTGTCGTACGCGCTGAAGGTCGGCATCCGCTACCTGCGCTCGAAGAAACGAGCGACGGTGTCGGTCATCACGGTCATCGCGGTTACGGGCGTAGCGCTAGGCGTCGCCGCCCTGCTTGCCGTGATGTCGATTACGTCGGGGTTTCAGCGCGAGTTTCAAAACAAGGTACTCGGTGTCAACGCGCATGCGCTGGTGCTCAAGTATGGACTCGACTTCGCGGAATACCGGGAGGTGATCGCAAAAGCGAGCCGGAAGAAGCAGGTGGCCGGAGCATCGCCGTTCATCATCAACGACATGATGTTGGCCAAAGGTGATCGTCTCTCGGGCGTCCTCGTCAAGGGGGTCGATCCGGAGCAGATGCAGCGGGTGCTCGATTTGCCTGCACAGCTCGTGGAGGGAAGCCTGGTGGGCTTGAGGTTGCCCTCCGCACGACCTGCGTCGACCCGGATCGATGACCGAGCTCAGACCGCATCACCGGAGCCCGAGTTCGACCAAGCGCTCGACGAGCTGGTGGTCGATCGGGTCGGCGCCGAGCGTCTTGCCAAGGTGCCGAGCCCCGAGGCGGTGGAGGCGGCTCTCGCCGAGCTGAGCCTGGGTGAGCTGCCCACCGACGTCGAGGAAGCCCGGATTTTCGAGGCGCAGCAGCGCGACGCCGAAGCGAAGGCAGGGCCGCTGCCTGGAATCGTCGTGGGTCGCACGCTCGCCAACAATATCAGTATACGCCTTGGCGATCGGGTCAAGATCATCTCTCCGCTCTCCGGTCTCGATACGCGCCTATGGCGAGCGGGTGGTGGGAGCCCCAGCTCGAGAGATTTCCAGGTGGTCGGAATATTCGAAGCCGGCTTCCAGGAATACGACGCCCGCCTCGTCTACGTCGATCTCTACGAGGCACAAGCGTTTCACGACCAGGGAGATACCGTCACGGGTGTCGAGATCCGACTGCACGACCTGTCCAAAGCTCGCGAATTGGCACGCCAGCTCGAGCTCGACATGGGGGGTGCGCCCTTTCACACGATGGACTGGCAGGAGCTCAACCACAACCTGTTCACGGCACTTGAAATCCAGAAGATCATGCTCAGTCTGGTCATCGCTACCATCATCTTCGTGGCGGCCTTCAACGTCATTGCGACCCTGATCATGATCGTGCTCGAAAAGCGAAGGGAGATCTCCATCCTCAAGGCCATGGGTGCCAAGGACGGGGCTATTCTCAGCATCTTCTTGGCCCAAGGCACGGTGATCGGCCTGGTGGGCACCACCGCGGGCCTCGCGCTTGGGGGAGGAATCTGCGCCTACCTTTCGGCGTTCGAGTTTCCTCTGGACCCCAAAGTCTACCTCATCGACCACTTGCCGGTGCGCACGAGCGCCGTCGAGTTTTCGTTCACGGTCTTGGTCTCCCTTGGCATATGCGTCACTGCGACGCTGATCCCGAGCTGGTGGGCCGCGAAGCTGCTGCCGGCCGACGGTATCCGCTACCATTAGGGCCCATAGAAGAATAGCTCGTGTTTTCCGGCGATGGCCGGGCGCCGCTGGCGAGGCCCCTAGGCACCATCGGCCACCAGCTTCGAGGCGCCGATGCCAGCTAGCTGAAGCCATGGCTCGCACGCGGACGGCCGCGCCCGAGCGGGCACGATGGCGGGCGCAGCCCCGGTTGACACACCAAACCCCATGCTCTATCCACTGGTTCCTTTTTGAGTGCTCCCCTGCGGGAATAACTCAGTGGTAGAGTGCAACCTTGCCAAGGTTGAAGTCGTGGGTTCGAATCCCATTTCCCGCTCCGGCCGAGGCGCAGAGCAGAGGTCGCAGAGCAGAGGTCGCAGAGCCGAGGTGGTAGGCGGCGCAGACTGCGTGCGCGCCCTGGGAACCCGCACCTGTACAGACGCGCACGCGTATCAAAGAGCCAGCTTTCCGTGCGCAAAGGGCGTCGGGGTTCGCGGCTCCGAGCGCAGGAATCGTCCAGCGGTCGGATCGTGGCGGATGACGCCGCGTGCCGGTTCAATGCCGCTGCCCCATTTTCTGGCCGATTTGCAGGACGATACAGCTGCATACCTAATAATAGAGGACTACCAGGCGAACGAGCACCACGAGCCGCGACGGGGTATCCAATTTCGCTGACGGTGAAGCCCCGCTGGGCTCCAGCTTCAGGTTAGGCAGAAAACGTACACTATGCATTTCGCTGCGCAGCCGGCTACGACCCAACAAACAATCAGGCAAATCAAAAAGAGAATGCGTTCCGGCAGAGTTGGGGTACTATAGCCGGCGGAGCTCGCTGAAACAGCAGTTGCCCATTGCTGAGTCGGCGGCCCGGCCGCTGCGGTTTGGTCTTCGCGCTTCCGCCGGCGCCCTTTACTTGTGTAGCTGAACGCGTGCCCCTGTCCGGCAAGCGGTTTGCCGTGCCAGGTCACGCCCGAGATTGCGTACACCGGGTGAACAACGTGAGCAACGGGGTCCATGCACGCTGCCTGCGCACTCTCGCGGCCCGGGAAATTCTTGGACCCGAGGAAGGAGAGCAGCGGTCTTTTTTGCGCGCGGCAATGCGCGTACAGGCCGGTTGACACGCTGGTCGTTTCGTGATGACACTCTCCCGGCCATGGAGTCCGACCGGCCCTTACTCTGTGGTGAAACAGGATTGATTGCAGGGCCGAGGGGTTCGTGATGGCATCAGACAACGCTCAAGCAACCGGGGGCGAGGCAGACGTCGGACCGGTCCCCAAGGACTGGATTCCGGGCCTGATCGAGAACTGGAAGTCGGACCTGGTTTCCGGCATCGTGATCTTCTTGATCGCGTTGCCGCTGTGCATCGGCATCGCGCTGGCCTCGAACGCGCCGGCCATGGCGGGCATCATCGCCGGCTTCCTCGGCGGGATGGTGATCTCGCTAGTCAGCGGCTCGTACGTGACCATCAACGGTCCCGCCGCGGGCCTGATCGCGATCACCCTAGGCGCCGTCGAAGACATGGGCCAGGGTGATATCCAGGCCGGCTTCCGGTACGCCCTGGCCGCGGGTGCCATCTGCGGCTTTTGCCAGATTGTTCTCGGGTTCATGAACGCGGGCAAGCTCACCGCGTTCTTCCCGCTATCGGTGGTGCACGGCATGCTGGCCGGCATCGGCGTCATCATCATGGTCAAACAGGTCTTTGTGGCGTTGGGGTTGAAGACCCCGTCCACGCCCATGCACCAGACGGTCCTCAAGATCGTCCCGGCGTTCGGCGAGATGGTGGCGCCGGTGGCGCTCTTGGGTGGTATCGCCGTGATAATCACGGTGTTTTGGCCCATGATGAAGGCCGTCGCAAAAATTCTTCCGGCGGCCCTGGTAGCCGTGCTCGTCACGGTGGCCCTGTCGATGACCCTGGGCGTGGACAAGATGACCGACGCGGACGGGAAGGGTTACCTCGTCGACTTGCCGGAGAGCTTTTTGGCCGGCTTCACGGCGCCCGACTTCGGCGCTCCCATGGGCAAATTGGCCAAGTGGTCCTTCATGTACCTGTTCGTCAACAGCCTCGAGTCGCTCCTGACCGCTGCAGCGGTCGACAAGCTCGACCCGTGGAAACGCACCTCCAGCATGAAGCTCGAGCTGGTAGGCAAAGGCGTGGGTAACGCGCTTTCCAGCATGATCGGCGGTCTGCCCATGATCGCAGAGGTGGTTCGTAGCGCGGCCAACATCCAGAACGGTGCCCGCACCCGCTGGGCGAACTTCTTCCACGGCACCCTGCTGCTGCTCTGTGTCGCGTTCGCATCCCCGCTGCTCGAGAATATTCCCAAAGCTGCACTGGCCGGTGTCCTGTGCGTGATCGGTTTCCGGCTCGCGCACCCCAAGGAGTTCGTCCACGCCCTGCATTTGGGTAAAGAAGAGTTCCTCTACATGACCATCACCATGTTGGTCGTGGTGTTCGAGGACCTGCTGATGGGCGTGCTCGTGGGCATCGTCTGCGGTCTGATCACCAACATCATCAAAGGCTGCTCTGTGGGCAACCTGTTCAAGGCCGATGTCGAGGTCGCACAGGAAGCTGCCGACACGCACGTGATCAAGCTCAAGCGCGCCCTGAACTTCGGTAACTTCATGGGCATACAGGGCAAGCTCCTGGCCGTGCCCCGAGGGCAGACCATCGTGCTCGACTATGGGGAGGTGCATCTGGTCGACCACACCGTCAACGAGCGCCTGCACGATTTCGAAGCGGACTACGCACGCGGTGGCGGCAAGGTGGTGTCGCGTTCCAAGGACCACCTGGCCAACAGCACGCATCACCCGCTTTCCTCGCTCGTGCGCAAAGAAGCCAAGGCCGGCAGCCCGGTCGGAGCGAGCTAAACTCAGGCACGCTTCCTGTACCGCGCCTGGCTTTCCCTACCGCCAGTACAATCTGCACGCCGTTTCGAGGTCCGATGTGGGTATCTTAAATGTCGTTCTGTGGTTGCCGGCTATCGCCCTGGTCATCGTTCTGATGATGCCCAAGGACGCGTTGGTCCGGATTCGAGCGATAGCAATCCTGGCTTCGGCGGGCTCGCTCGTGCTGTCGTGGGGGCTTTTGGGATCGTTCGATCCGCACGGTGGCTTGCAGTTCGTGGAACGCTATCCCTGGGATCCCGAGATCGGGATGGAGTACTACATCGGAGTCGACGGGCTGTCGTATCCGCTGCTGCTGTTGACGACCCTGCTGGCTTTTTCTGCCATGGTGGCCTGCGCCTGGTACACGGATCGACCCAAGGGCCTATACGTGTGGTTCCTGCTGCTCGAGTTCTCGATGATCGGGGTGTTCATCGCCCACGATTGGCTCGTGTTCTACATGTTCTTCGAGATCTCGCTGCTCCCGCTGTATTTCCTGATCGGGATCTGGGGTGGCAAGAACCGCATGGCCGCGACCGTGACCATCTTTCTATACACGCTTGGCGGCTCCTTGGTGGTGCTTCTGGCGATGATGACCATCTACCTGAACTCGCCGGTGCACACCTTTGACATGGACAAGATGGTCGAGATCGCCCGTGGCTGGGATACGGAGTTTCAGGCACTCGTTTTCGTCGGTCTGTTCCTTGGTTTTGCAGTCAAAATCCCCGCTTTCCCTTTCCACGGCTGGTTGGCGCTGGCGCACGTGGAAGCGCCCACCCCTCTGAGCATGCTGCTGTCCGGTGTGCTGTTGAAGATGGGAGCCTACGGTGTGTTGCGTGCAGGGGAAATGCTGCCGCTCGGACTTGAGTGGTTCGCTCAGTACCTGATGATTCTTGGTGTTATCAATCTGGTTTATGGCGCCGTGCTGGCATGGCGCCAAACCGATCTCAAGGGCATGGTGGCCTTCTCCTCCATCAGCCACATGGGCTTCGTGATGATGGGGACGGCAAGCTTGAGCACCGCGGGGTTTGTCGGCGCCAGCATGCAGATGCTCTCCCACGGTATCCTGGCGGCCGCCGCCTTTATGTTGGTCGGCTGGCTCTACTCCAAGACGCACTGCCGTCAGTTGAGCGACTTTGGCGGCCTGGTTACGCGCGTGCCCGTCTATTCTGCGTTTACCATCGCTACGTTGCTTGCTGCGATGGGCCTGCCGGGTTTCTCGGGTTTCGTGGGCGAGTTCCACGCCATGACGGCTTCCATTCAGGCTCAGGGTCTGTGGGTCATGGTCGGCAGTGCGGGGGTTCTGGTCGGGATGGCGTATTCACTGCGGGCCATCGACAAGGTCTTCATGGGACCCATGAACGCTCGCTGGGCAGGCTTGACGGACATGAATAAGGCGGAGGTTGTCGCAGCGATTCCGCTCGTTGGCCTTGCCGTCGTGCTCGGGTGTTTCCCCTCGCTCGTCATGGACATCATGCAGCCCACCTTGGCACATATCGCAGCTCCCTTTGCAGGGCACGGAGTGGCCGTAGCAAGTGGCTTCTAGCTCGAATCGTGGCGCGTTGCCGGCGCTGCGCAACAGGGTGATCACCCGCGGCGGTCCAGACGCAACGTCCTTTCGGCACAGACAACGAGGTAGGTGAACGGATGGCACACGCACATGGGGACAAGGAAGGCAAAGAGCTGACTCCTCACGAGCGCTTGCACGGCGAGATCGAGCACATTGGACACTATCTACCGTCGCAGCTGCCGATCACCACGTTCGTTCATCACAACACGCTGCACGCATTCGAGAACTGGTCGAGCGAGGGCATCCCCGCTTCTCACATGCACGGCAAGGGAGACGAAGCGGGGCTGTCGTTCGAGGAGTCCATCATCACGGGCGCGCGCATCAACGGCGCGAAGCCCTTCATGCCGAACACGCGCTTCCGCCAGTGGTACGCCGAGGGCCGCATCACCGACGAAGACCTATTGGAGGCGGTCGAGTACCGAGAAGATCTGCCGGTCAAGGGAACGCTCGCGAAAATCGGCGAACGTGAGATCGACGCCCAGGAGGTGCAGCTTACCCACCTGGTGCGCGGGATCGATCCCATCGATCCCGATCAGCTTCCGTACATCATGGCTCATGGCAAGGGCAGCTCGCAATTCCGTGCCGACGTGCCCGGCAAGGTGCGCAAGGCGCTGCTGGATTCGGCAGCGAAGGAGCTGACCGCCGGTCTCGAGCGCGTTGGTCGGGACTGGACCTTGGCGCATTGGGTGCAGGCCCACACGAGCGTCGACGCGCCCGGTTGGCTGCGAGAGAAGGTCAAGCGCGATCTGGATCCAATCGCCAGACCTCGTAGGCGGGCCAGCGACACCGCAGCCAAGTACGGTACCTACCAGGGCGAGCTCGAGCCGTGGTTCAGCGCCATGGCGGTCCCGCTCGACCGGCGTGAAGGCTACCTCGCCATCATCGATCGGGTCTTTCACGACGAGCCTATCCGCGACCTGGTGCGGCCGGAGACCATTCGGCAGCGCTGGCTTCAGGCCGAAGCACGTCTGCTTCGCAAGCTGGTCCCAAGGCATTTCGGGGTCTACGGCACGGTCAGCGCCTTGGCTCGCCATTTTAGCGACAACCTCGAGGCCTACGCGGTCAACAGCCTGTATCAGGCCGCACTGGCAGCGTACGGCGCGAGCGACCCGTTTTCGCCGACGCATCCCCAGCACCTGTACGAGCAGGACGTCGTGGGCGCCGACGTGGAGGCGCTCGATACGATGGCGCAGCTCGAGTACCGCGGTGGCGTGCCGGTCGCGCTTTCGCCCGAGCTTCGCCAGAGCGTCGACAGGCTGATCGATCGCGAACAAGAGCGCAGGTTGGAGGCGGACGAGGTAGGCGAGACCAAGGGCGCACGTCTCGCGCGCCTCGTCGCCGAGAATCTGGGGCCGGATCGCATCGGTCGCGATGGCTTCGAACCGCTGATGGAACTGGTGGCTTTGCGCAGGAGCGAAGCCGACAATGCCGAGCTCCAGGGCAAGCTTCGCGCTGCCGACACACGGCGTCAGATCCTGGACTACGCCGAGGAGCTTGTCGGCAAGGAGATCAACAAGATCGGCCTCGAAGAGGGCCATTTGCATGACAGCTGCACGCACACACACTTCTTGCAAACGTTGACCGGGGTCGATCTGGGCCACCAGATCAACCAGTACCTGATGCTGATGGCGGGAGCCTACCTCGACCACGGCATGGCCGCCTGGCATTGGCCCGCGCGTGAGCAGGGGCTGTGGAAGTCGTGGAAGCGAAACTTCGAAGACGACAAGACGTTGAGCTACTGGGGCATCGAGGGCTGGAAGGAAGAGCTGCTCAGGCTGCCGGAGCTTCCTGAAGACGTGATCCTGGAGTCGCTCGAGGCGCTGGGCGTGCCCGAAGAGCGGATGGGGTCGTTCCTAGGCTGGACCTCGCGCAAGCTTCCCGGCTGGGCCGGTATGATGAACTGGCGCGGCGAACGCCCCGAACACTATATGCAGAAGCACTTCCCGGCCAGCTTGCTCGACTTCCTCGCGATCCGCTTGTTCGTCGAGCGCGTCGTTGTCGCGGACTTCTGCCGCAAGCTGTGGAAGATCGACGGCACCATCGCCTCGCTGCGCCGCTACTGCGAAAAGCATCCCGCCGAATTTCTGGTGCGCAAGCTCTATTTCCAGGGCGCGCTGCCCGAGTACCTGGCGGATCGTGCCCGGACGCTCGTTGCAGACGCGCCGGTCTCGGGCCCCCAGGACGATCGCTGGCTGAGCGTCGCCGAGCTTGCTTGGCTTCACCGCAACGGAAAACTCGCGGGCACGGCCGCAGGCCACACGCTCAACAACAAGGTCATGCGGCTGTTTTACCTCGGTCAGCATTTGGGCCTTTCGGGTGAGCAAATTCGCTCGCTATCGCTCAGCGAGCGCGACGCGCTGATCGATTGCCTCGAAGCCTACCCGCCGGACAAGCACGGGTTCGTGTGGCTGACAGCCTTCGAGAACCATTACCGGCACGAGATCCTCGGCCCCCTCGTGCTCAACCGCAACCGGGCCCGCTGGGAAAAGCGTGTCGTACGGCCGAAATTCCAAACTGTCTTTTGCATCGACGAGCGCGAGGAGGGCATTCGGCGGCAGCTCGAGGAGATCGATCCCGACGTGGAGACCCTGGGCGGCGCTGGCTTCTACGCCATGGCCATGCACTGGGAAGGGACCGGTGGCCACGGAACGGACCCCCTGTGCCCGATCGTGCAAACGCCCGTCAACACGATCAAGGAGGTGGCTTACCCCAACCTCGACTTGATCCCCGACGACATGAAGGAGGGTTCCGCCGAGGTCCGCGCCATGCCCATGTTTAGCGACCTGGTTCCCGTGGTGCAGACAGCCGTCAGGGAGGGCAACAGCGACCGCATCATGGAAAAGCACACCAGTGCGCTGCACTGGCTTCACGTGATGCACGATCTGTACTGGGAGAGCAAGCGCAACCTGGTTTCGTCCTACTTCCTGCTCGATCTGATGGGGCTGCCTATCATTGGGCAGTTGTATCTGGCGGTCTTCGGACCCCGCCTTTCCAAGAAAGTCGACAACGTATTCGCCAGGGCGTTGATCCCGCCCAAGCTCAGCGATCAGACCCTGGATGCGCCGTCGGGCACCGAGGACGCCTGCAAGGCAGGCCATCAGTTCGGCTACACCCCCGAGCAGCAGGCCTTCAGGCTCGGGTTCATTCTGAAGCAGCTCGGGTTGTTGGACGTGTTTTCTAAGATCGTCGTGATTCACGGCCATGGATCGAGCAGCTACAACAACCCCTTCGAGTCGGCGTATTCCTGCGGTGCTTGTGGCGGCAAAGATGGAGCGCCCAACGCACGCGCCATGGCGGCACTTGCGAACAAGCCCAACATCCGGGCCGCCCTGGCCAAGGAAAACATCGTCATCCCCGACGACACCTGGTTTGTCGGCGCGTGCCACGATACCTGCAACGAGGCCATCGATTACCTGGACGTCGAGCGTATCCCGCCCGAACGCCGGGAAGATTTTCTCGAGGCCGTGCGCGTGCTCGATCTGGCACGGACTATGTCCGCTCACGAGCGCTGCCGTCGTTTTCCCTTCTCACCCAAGGATTCCACGCCCGAACGATCGTTGCGCCATGTGGAGAGCCGCTCGACCGACTTCGCCATGTCGGTGCCTGAGCTCGGCCACGCGACCAATGCTTGCGCGTTTGTCGGCCGACGCTGCCATACGCGAGGCATCTTTTACGACCGACGCATGTTCCTGATCTCCTACGACCCCACGTTCGACCGGGAGGGCGCGGTTTTGGAGAAGATCTTGTTTGCGGTCGGTCCGGTCGGTGCCGGCATCAACCTGGAGTACTACCATTCCACGGTCGACAACAAGGTCTACGGCTGCGACACCAAGATCCCCCAGAACGTGGCCGGCATCTTGGGTGTGATGGAGGGGGTCATGAGCGATCTCAGGACCGGGCTGCCGTTCCAGATGGTCAATATCCACGAGGCGCAGCGGTTGCAGCTCATCATCGAGCATACCGAGGAAGCGCTGCTGGGGATCGCGACCCGGCAGCCCATCATCATGACGCTGGTTGCCAAACAGTGGCTGCATCTTACGGCGCTCAATCCCGACACGAAGCAGCTCAGCGTGTTCTCCGTCAAGGACGGAGGCTTTGTTCCGTACACCAGGGAGCCGAACCCAATCCCGACCGTGACCCGTTCGATGGATTGGTATCGTGGCAAGTATTGTTGCTACGTGCCGCCGGCGCTCATCGACCTCGGCGACGAAAAGCACCCGAGCGCAGGCATCAACCTGGCACAGGCTCAGCAAAGCTAGAGGCTCAGGAAAGCTGGAAGGCACAGCGATGATAGCAGTGACGCGCAGCGCGTAGCGCGTTGGAGGTTGCCGGATGGAGAGCGAGCTACCATTTCACATATGGCTCACCGTGGTGTTGGTGCCGGGGCTGCCGCTGTTGGCATGTCTGTTGAACTGGGCCAACATTCTCACGGGCGAGCGGCTGTACTCGCAGTCGACCATGCAGCTGCTCACCTGGGGCTCGATTACCGCAGGATTCATCAACTCCTGGATCCTGCTCTACTACGTGTTGTTCGTGGATCCTACGCCTCAGCGCGTCGTCGTATGGACCTGGTTCGTAAGCGGTGATCTGAGAATCGAGCTCGCCTTCCTGCTGGATCGGCTGGCGGTGTTCATGATGATCGTCGCCACGATCTTTCCGGTACCGATCGCCTGGTTCTCGAGGAACTACTTCCAGATGGAGCGCAGCTACCCGCGCTTCTTCACGATCATGCCGATCCTGGTCGTGATGCTTGCCATGCTGGTTATGGGCGGCAACTACCTTACCTGCTTCCTGGGCTGGGAGGGCGTCGGATTGATGCTCTCGATGCTGATCGGCTTCCACTACGAGCGCCCGGTAGCGGTCAAGCATGCGACCAAGGCATCGCTGATGGGGCGCGTTGGCGATGTGGGCTTTCTGTTGGCCATCTTCATGATTGCCAAGGAATTCGGCACCCTCGATTACCTCGAAGTGCAGGATCGGATCGAAACGCAGGGCATCGACGAGGGGGTCGCGACTGCCATCGCGCTCTGCCTGCTGCTGGCCGCCATGGCGAAGTCGGCGCAGCTGCCTTTTTCAAGCTGGTTGACCACGGCGATGGAGGGGCCAACTCCTGCCTCGGCGCTCATCCACGCGGCCGTCCAGGACGGTGTGTATCTCGTTGGCCGCAACCACTTCTTTTTCGATCAGGCTCCAAACGCCCTTTTGATGGTCACGATCATCGGTGCTGCGACGGCCTTTTTCTCGGGCACCGTGGGTCTCGTTCAGACCCACATCAAGGGTATCCTGGCCTATTCCACGATTTCGCAGTTGGGGATCATGTTCGTCGCCTGCGGTCTGGGCTGGTATGCGGCCGGTGTCTTTCACATGCTCACCCACGCCGCGGTCAAGACGTACCTGTTCTTGACCAGTCCCTCGATCATCCACCATCTGCCCGGCGGGGCCGACAACAGCCAAAAACCGGAACGCAACCAAGGGCGCTTGTTGCATTACTTCTTCTTGTTGGGCGCGCTCGGCATGGTGCTGGTGCCGTTCTTTAGCGAATGGTTTCGAACGGAGATCTTGGGTCATGTGATCCAAAACCGGGGCGACTGGGTGTTGATTGCGTTCGTTTTCATGATGTTGTTTACGACTGCTTTCTACACGCGACGGTTGGTCAACGCCGCCTTTGCGCACCACGGGGGACACGGCGGGGACGACGAGCACGGGCACGAAGAAGCCCACGGCCACGGTCAGGGTGGCCATCACCACACTCCGTCCCCGGTCGTGCCCGCATTGCTGGCTTTCGGCGTCATGGCGCTGACCTGGGCTGCCGGCCTGCTGCCCGGTGGTTTCCTCGGCACCTGGTTTCAAGTCTACGTGGAGGGCAGCCGGGGCGATCCGTTCACCAGCGATGGCATTGCGCTGACGGCGAGCAACGCGTCACCGATTCTCGTGGGCATTGCTGCAGCGCTGCTCGTGCTCGTTTTCATGGCAGGCTGGCTCACGGCGCTCTACCACGACCGCTATCGAGTGGAAGCCGCGGACCTGTTGCCTTCACGCTGGAAGAGCTTCTATCTGCGGTTGCTGAACAAGTTCTACATCGATGAGATGTACGAAGCGTACACGGTACGCGCCGGCTGGCAGATCGGCCGCGCGCTCGAGCGCTTCGACACCAAAGTTGTCGACCGCGCCGTGGGTATCCCGCTGCCCACGGGGCGTGTTCCAGTTCCGTCGGCATTGGAGGGCCCGCCGCCCCGCGCCAAGGTCGCGCGCGAGGCCTGGAAGGAAGCACGCGCCACCATGCACACCGATCCGGTGGTCAATGCGCGGGGACTGCTTGGAGCACTGGCCAAGATCGCCGCGCTGCCCATGTCCTTCGTGGAAACCTACATCGTTCGCAAGGGGCTCAATGAGGGCACGGCCAACATCGTACTGCGTTTCGGCCACCTGCTCTTGCGCATCGAAGCCATGCTGGGCGGACCCCCGGCCATCGTCGCGGTCTTGCTACTCATCGTCCTGGTCGCATTCCTGTAGCGACGGTCGTCTGCGAGGCACCCATGCATCATCTTACCGAGCTAACTTCAGTCGAGCAGATCGGTTTTCCGATTCTAACCGCGTTGATCTGCCTGCCGCTTCTTGTCGCTCTGATCCTCAACTTGATCGAGGACGATCATCAGGCATACAAGATCGGTCTGGTCGGTGCCGGGCTCGAGGTCCTGCTGACGGTGGTCGTAGCGCTGAGCTTTCAGACGCATGGACCCGACCTGCAGTTCGTCGAGCACGGTGGGGGCGTTCCCGGTCTGGGTTTGAGCTACACGCTGGGCGTGGACGGCCTGAACTTGATGTTCCTGCCGCTGATCGCACTACTGACCTTCTTCGCGGTGCTGTTGACCGAGTTCTGCGTCCAGCAAGGAGTGAAGTGGTACTTGATCGCCATGCTCGCTTTTCAGGGCATGAAGATGGGGGCCTTTGTATCGCTCGACCTCATGCTGTTCTGGTTCTTTTTCACGGCGGAGCTGATCCCGGGTTGGTTCTTGATCACACGCTGGGGTACCGGTCAGAAGCGCCATGAAGCAGCGGTTCAGTACACCCTGATGATGCTCGGAGCAGCCGCGTCCATTCTCTTTGGGGTGCTGCTCCTGCGCGGTGAGGTGGGGCCGGACACGCCGCTGAACTATGCCACCTTGCTGGCATCCAGCATTCCGGCCGAGGCGCAAGGTCCGATCTTCTTGCTGTTGATGCTCGGGCTTGCCATCAAGCTGCCGATCGTTCCTTTCCACACCTGGTTGCCCCGGGTCTTGGCGGAGGGACCGATCGTGGCCATGACCGTGTTCCTGGTGGGGGTGAAGCTCGGCGCCTACGGCATCTTGCGTTTCGTGCTGCCGTTCCTGCCCGACGCCGCCCACGAGTACCTCGATATCGTCGCCGCGCTGGGCGCGACGAGCATTCTTTACGGTGGCGCAGCGGCCCTGGTCCAGGTCAACCTGCGGAGACTGCTCGCTTTCGGCAGCGTGGCGCACATGGGCGTCGTGGTCATCGGGCTGTTTTCCCTCAACTTCTACGGACTGCAAGGCGGCCTCCTTCACATGGCCAACCTCGGTCTGACGGGTGCGGGCCTGTTTTTTGTTGCGGCGTTTATTCACACGCGTCTTGGCCCTCAGGCTGCTTCGGTGCTGAGCGGCCTGTCGCACTCGACGCCGGTGCTCGCCGCCGTGTTTCTGGCGTTGGCGCTTGCGAGCATCGGGCTCCCGGGCACTTCCGGCTTCAACGCCGACCACCTGATCGTACTGGGCGCGTTGTCGACCCGCTGGTGGATGGCCGTGTTCTCGGCAGTCTGCGTATTCGTCACGGCCTGTTATTTCCTGCGCTATTTCAGACGGGCGTTTTTGGGTCCAATCCGGATCGCGGCCGTGCGTGACATGCCGGACCTGCGGCGCCGTGAGCTGTTCGTGGCCTGCGTGATCATAGGCATGGTGTTCACGGTCGGGCTGTTCACCGAGCCGTTCCTGCAGTCCACCCACGCGTCCCTGCACACAGTGGCTGAGAAGCTCGAACGGGGTGAGGGGCACGCCGGTGACAAGCCCCACGCTCGCATTGGTCCGGGCTTCCTTCGAGCCAAGCCAAGGCCGAAGCCCAGCGAGCGGCCGAATGCTCAGATCGCCGAGGTGCTTCGATGATTCCCCAGGAGATAGCTGCGGTCGATCAGATCGGATTTCCGATACTGTCTGTCGTTATTTTCTTTCCGTTGCTGTGGGCCCTGCTGCTCAATTTCAGCGGGGGCTCGCACGTGCGGGAGGCCGCCCTGGTGGGAGCGCTAACCGAGCTGGTTTTGACCTTGCTCGTAGCATTCAATTTCCAGATCGGCACCCCCGAGCTTCAGTTCGCGGAACAGTCCGCTTGGATGCCCACGCTAGGCATCACCTACCACGTGGGCGTGGACGGGATCAGCGTGCTGTTTCTGCCCGTGACCGCGCTGGCAACCGTGCTCCTGCTTCTGGCTTCGTGGGAGAACCGCAAGTTCATGCTCAAGCCCTACCTCATGGCGTTGCTCGCCGCCGAAACGACGACCATGGGTATCTTCGCTGCCGTGGACCTCGTGCTGTTCTTCGTGTTCTGGGAGCTCGCGCTGATTCCGGTCTTTCTGCTGATCAAGCTCTGGGGCGTTGGCGCAGAACGGCGCTACTCGGCGCAGAAGTACGTGCTGTACATGGTGGCGGGCGGGGCGCCGATGACCATCGCGATCATCCTGCTGGGCCTCAACTACCACGAGCATGCGCTCGCGCAGGGGCTCGAGCAGGCCTACTCGTTCGATTTCCCGGTCCTGTTGAACACGCCCATTTCCTTCCAGATGCAGGCGCTGATCCTGGTCTTGATGGGGGTCGCATTTGCGTTCAAGGGGCCGCTCTTTCCATTTCATACGTGGATGACCAGCACGCTCATGGATGCACCCGTGGCGGCGGGGGGACTCTTGGTTGGTTTCAAGCTGGGTGTGTTCGGTTTCATACGCTTTCTACTGCCGCTCGCGCCCGACGCTTTCACCGCGTACGGATCGATCATTGGGGTGCTGGCGCTGATCGCGATCATCTACGGCGCATTGATTGCGCTTGTGCAATCGAACTTTCGCAAGCTGTTGGCTTATGCGAGCGTAAGCCACGTGGGCGTTGCCATGCTGGGCATGGTGGCGGCCAACGGGCAGGCGCTGCAGGGCGTGATCATGACCCTGGTGAATCTGGCCGTAACGGGTACAGGGCTGTACCTGCTGATCATGTTCGTGCAGGATCGGCTGGGCTCGACGGACCTCGCCGCGTGCGGGGGTCTGACGTGGCACATGCCAAAGCTCGGCACCATGGTGTTCCTCGTGGGCCTGTCGTTCATCGCAATGCCGGGGACGGCCGGGTTCACGGGGGAGGTGTTGATCTTCATCGGGGCGTTCAAGGCGAACTGGATCTATGCCGTGATCGGTGTCTTGGGCGTGATCCTGAGCGCGGCCTACTTCCTGGTGTGGCATCAGCGAGGCTTTTGGGGCACGTACACACGCAAGACCTTGCAGATTCCCCCGGACGCCTCCGGGCGGGAGCTCGTGGTGGGGTTCGCTACGCTGGCCGTGATCCTCTACATCGGGCTGTATCCGACGCCGATGCTCGACATGACCAGCGCCTCGGTGCAGAAGCTGGTCGAGCGTGTAGAGCAGGGCGCCACGCAGGATGTGGTGGCCAACGGCGGGCCGCGGCACGGGCATCCTCCACGTCCGCTGTCGGTGGAGCTGGCGAGCGTCGGCGCCCCCAACTAGCCTCGAGTTTGGCGGTTGTCGCGGCTGCAATCCCCGGGAAAACCGGCATTTCGGCGTTGCTCCTCCTCAAAATGCCACCAGCATTCCTCGTCGTTGCGCCTTGAACTGCCAGATTTCGCGGCGATTTCGCTCACAAAAACCGCCAAACTCGAGACTAGCCGTTGGCCGCGGTCCTGGGTGCCCACGACCACGACCGCCGGTGGTGGCGCTCGGAGCTTCGAATCCGAGCTTCGAATCCGAGGAGCGTGACCGGCGTCCAGTTGGTATAGTGTGCGGTTCGCTTTGAACGATCGACATGGCGGCGGGCCGAGGCCGAGGGGTCGGCGCCCGTGCGGGGTCGCGTGCGCTGCAGCGGGAATCGGCCTGCTCTTGCCAGCGTTGCCTGCGGGGCCTTCAAGGGCCGACCCCCCGGTCGCCGGTGCCCATCGAGCCGCGCGACCAGCAGCGGCCGCGAGAGCCGGCCCGAGACCGGTCGCGCCCCCTGCCGATGCGACGGGGCGCAGCCGGCGGTCGGTGATCAGACGCGTGCTCGATTTGAGACCGGCACACAGTACGTCGATAGGGGGCGCCGCTGCGGGGCGCCTCGAAGGCGCCGCCGTGCTGCCCCGGCAGGGGCCGGGCTTCGTCCACAGATCCCGCCGCAAGGCTGACGCACGCTACGGCACGGTCGAGCTCGTGCAAGCACTGGTGCAGGCCGCGGCGCGTGTTGGTCGCGAGCTTCCGGGCGGGCGGCTGGTGGTGAACGACCTGAGCCATCGGCGCGGTGGCCCGATCGCGCACCATGGCTCCCACCAGAGCGGTCGGGACGTGGATGTCCTGTTCTACTTGACCGACCCTGATGGCAGACCGCTGCCCTCGGTTGCAGCGCCGATCGATCCCACCGGAGCCGGCACCGACTACAAGGACCTGGTCGATCCCAGCGACGACGTGCCGCTACGTCTGGATGTCGCCAGAACCTGGCTTTTTGTACAGTCGCTGATCGAGTACGCCGGCAGCTCGCTCCAGCGTGTTTTCGTGGTCGAACATGTCCGCGGCTTGCTGCTGGAGCATGCGAAGCGAGTCGGCGCCCCCCGCCATGTGTGGCAGCGCTTCGGTCAGATCACGTGTCAGCCTGGGTTCGCGCACGACGATCACATGCACCTGCGCTTCTTCTGCAGCGCCGGGGACATCAGGCGCGGCTGCAAGGATGCGCATCCAGTCTATCCGTGGCATAGGCGGCGGCTCTCGGAGAGCGGCGTTCGGCCCGTGATCGCCCGCTACGACAAGGCTCAGCGCGGCGCCGCCGCAGACAGGACGGTGTCAGAAGAGGAGGCACGTGCGGCCATGGGACCCATGCACCCCAGCGTGCGTGCCTTCCTCGACTGGCGGGAGAGCTGGGTCAAGAGGCCGCACCCTGGCCGACCCTTCTGCCGCTGAGGTTAGGGGGGCCGGCGATCGCATCCAGCCTGCGCGGCCGGTCTCGAGCGGTTATTCTTGGACGGAACCTTAGGCGCAGGACCGGTCGACGTTTGCGCAGCGCCGCCGACGTTGGGGAAAGGGCAGCTGCCCCGGGTTGGGACTTTTTTCGGGAGCCGACGTGGCGCGACAGCGCATCTAAGTAGGGAGGTCTGGGTTGACTCTCCGCTGGCACCTGGGCTAGCCAGGTGCTGTCGCGGGTCTGCGCTTGTGTGGCAGGCACGGCAGACGAGGGCGGAGGCGCATACGCCGGCACAGACCGGCAGGCTCAGGAGGATCGTGTGAGGCGTCGAACGCTCGTCTTTCTCGCTCTGATCTGCTTGTCGTACGGTTGTGGTGGCGACGATGCTGGACCCGCAGGCGGCGGGGCGGGCGTTGGTGGTGTAACCGGGGCCGCAGCAGCGGCAGGCGCGATGGCGGGAGCAGGCGCCGGCACGATGGGCGGCGGCTTGTGCGAGAACTGGCCCCCCAAGGGTGCGGCCAAGAGCTGCGCGGCCCAGGGTATGGGCAGCCCGAACGCGTGGGCACGCTGCATGGGGGGCATTGGAGACGACGACGGCGAGGCGATCGCAGTTGGGCCCGACGGCAGCATCTTCGTGGGCGGCGCCTTCGGCGAAACCATCGACATCACGGAGCTTCCGGGTCTGACCATGTGCTCGGACGTCACTCCGGCCGATTTTCTGGTAGCAGGCTGGCACGATGGCACGCTCATGCAATCGCTGGGTGGCGAGGACATGTTCGTGGCGAAGTTGACGCCTACGGGGGACCTCGCCTGGGTCAAGACGTTTGGGGGTCCGGCCGACGAAGGGGAGGTACGCGCCCTGGCGGTCGACCCCAACGACGGCACCGTGGCCGTGGCCGGTGATTTCGCTGGCACGGTCATGGTGGGCAGCACGATGCTGAGCTCCGACGCATCCAAGGACTTCTTTGTTGCCGATCTGAACGGCGACACGGGCGCGGTGGATTGGGCTCAGGCCGTCATGGTCGTTCCGAAGCCGCGCAACGACGCACGCGATTCTCGCCCGTACGCCGTGGGCGTCGATCCAGTGTCGGACGACATCATCGTGACCGGTTACTTCGAGGGCACCGCGACGTTCGGCGTTGGGCAAGCGGGAGCAAAGACCTTGACGGCGTTGGGCGGCAAGGATGCCTTCGTCGCCGAGTACGACCATATGGGCACGCTTCGTTGGGCCGACGATATCGGCGGCGCCGAGGATGACTCCGAGGGGCGCGGCGTGACCGTCGAGCCCGACGGCAGCTACGTCGTCAGCGGGACGGTGGCAGGCAAAACGGAGGAGCACTTCATGGGAGCTCTGGGCATGCACGAGGTCGTGCTGACGCCCTATTCCGCGGCCGGGATGGCGCGCCCGGGCGGCGTGCTGTCGGACGGCTTCCTGGTGCACTACGATCACGATGGACGCGTTTTGTGGGGCACGAACATGGGTTATCCGGGCCAGGACGCCCGCGCCTGGGGCGTGACGCACGACGCGCTGGGCAATCTGTACGTGACCGGCCGCTACGACGACTGCCTCTACCTTCGCAGGCTACCCGTGCTGCCGGTGCCGGTCGGCACCGTGCTACCGGCGGGGGCACCGCCCGCGACCCAAGGGTGCGAGCCGGGAGCCGAGCACGAGGCGATCCAGGCCCTGGGTGACCACGACGCCTTCCTCGCCAAGTACGATCCAGCGGGCATCCTTCAGTGGGTCCGCACCGCGGGTGGCCCGCTATCCGACGCCGGCTGGTCGGTGGCGGCTCATGCGCCTCCGGGGGCCCCAGCAGCCATCTACCTCGGTGGCCGCTTTCAGGGCGACGCCATGTTCGGAGCTCACCCCGTCAGCGTTCATCCAGCCACGGTCGACAAGATGCACGAAGACGATGCCTTCCTCGCCAAGTACGACGAGCAAGGTCAGGTGGTCTGGGTCAAGACGCTGGGCGGTCCCGGAGATGACTGGCTCTATACGGTTGCCACCGGGATGCAGGGGGAGATCACGGCGATCGGCCACTTCCGTTCCAAGGTCAGCTTCGAGCTCGGCACTCCTAACCAGATCGAGTTCAGCGCCGCCGGCGTCGACGAAGACGTGTGGTTTGCGCGCTGGGCCCCGCAGTGACCTAATGGAAGTCACGGCTTGCGCTACGGATGGGTTGGCTGCTCAGCTTGGGTAGCCATAAGGAGTCCGCCACCAGGTGAACCACCGTACCCTCGACCTGCAGCTTACCGCTGACGCCTAGAAAGGATGCGGTCTTCGCGACCACTGCGAAGCGCGCGAAAACCCTCTTTCGAACCACCACGTTGACGAAGCCGGTCTCGTCCTCCAGCGTCATGAACGTGATTCCGGAGGCAGTACCCGGCCGTTGGCGGCAGATGACAAGCCCCGCATAGCGTACTGCACTTTTGTCAGGCAACCGGTTCAGGCTGCGCGCATCCGGAAGTTTCTGCGCCCGAAGCTCGCTGCGAAGCACGGACAGAGGATGGCCTCGCGTGCTGTGGTGACTCGCGCGATGGTCCCAGTGGATAAGCTCCGCGCGGCTGAGCCTGGCAAAGCCAGGCTGCCCACCTTGAGCCTCGACTGCGAGCGGAGTCTGCGGCCGGCCTGCGAGACCAAGCAGCTGCCACAGCGATTCGCGTCGTGTAGGCGCCAGCGACTCGAACGCGCCCGCCTCGTTGAGCGAAAGCAGCTTAGGGCGTGAAAGTCCTGTACGGCGCACGAAATCAGCCACGTTCTCGAAGTTTCGAGCGTCGCGCGCGCTATCGATCTTCTCCCAATCCCTCCTCCCCAACGCATTCACGTACCGTAGCCCCATGCGCAAAGCATATCCACCTTGCGTTCCCGCGCTTTCCAGTGTGCAATCCCACAGGCTCCTGAGCACATCGGCCGAGAGCACCTTCACGTCGTGGCGTCTTGCATCCTGCACGATGCTGGCCACGCTATAAAAACCCATCGGCTGCGCGTTCAGCAAGGAGCAATAGAAAGCGACCGGATAGTGGCAACGTAACCACGACGTCGCATAACTGATGAGCGCGAAGCTTGCAGCGTGACTCTCCGGAAAACCGTATTCCCCAAAGCCTCGAATTTGATTGAACACCCGCTCTGCAAACTCCTTGCAGATTCCATTTTGCATCATACGTGATATCAAGCGCTCGCGATGTTTTTCGATACGGCCGCTACGCCGCCAGGCCGCCATGTCCCGACGCAGCTGGTCCGCCTCACCCGGAGTGTAATCTGCGGCCACGACGGCCAAGCGCATAACCTGCTCTTGAAACAGTGGTACCCCCAGCGTCTTTTTCAGGACTGGCTCGAGACAGGGGTGTGGGTAGTCCACCCTTTCTTCCTGATTACGACGCCGCAGATAGGGATGCACCATGCCACCCGTGATGGGTCCCGGTCGCACGATGCTCACCTCGATGACCAAGTCGTAGAAATTTCGGGGGCGCAAACGCGGCAGCATCGCCATCTGCGCACGGCTCTCGATCTGAAATACACCCAGGGTGTCTGCACGCCCGATCATTGCAAAAGTGGCAGCATCATCCGGAGGGATCGTAGCCATATCCATCTGCACACCATAATGCCGATCGAGCAATGTAAAGGCTAAATTCAGTTGTCTCAGTGCGCCAAGCCCCAGTAAATCAACCTTGAAAAGCCCCAACGCCTCCACGTCATCCTTATCCCATTGAATCACGGTGCGGTTCTGCATGCTCGCATTCTCGATAGGTACAAGCGTGCTGACTGGTTCGTGTCCCAACAAAAAGCCACCGGGATGGATCGACAGATGCCGAGGGAAATCCAATACTTGGGGTACGAGCTCGACCAAGAGTCTCCAAGGGCCGGATTCGACATCGATATTGGCCTGCCGCAGCGTGCTCGGATCCAGCCCGTCCCAGTAACTCAAGAACTTTGCCGCTGCATCCAGCATGGTTTCGGAGATACCCAGTGCCTTGCCTATTTCACGAACTGCCGAACGGCTGCGGTAGCGGACGACATTGGCTACCATGGCCGCGTGGCTACGCCCGTATTTTGAATAGACGTGTTGAATGACTTCCTCGCGTCGATCGTGCTCGATATCGAGGTCGATATCCGGAGGCTCGGCCCGTTCGACCGACAAAAAGCGTTCAAAGAGGAGGTTCATGCGCACCGGATCGATCGCGGTAATCCCAAGACAGAAGCAGACCGCCGAGTTTGCTGCCGAGCCTCGACCCTGACACAGGATGTCGTTTTCCAGGCAGAACTCCACGACGTCCCGCATGGTCAAGAAGTAGCCATCGTAATCAAGCTCGCGGATCACACGAAGCTCCTTTTCGATTTGATCCCGAACCGCAACGGGAACTGCTCCAGCGTAGCGTCTGCGGGCGCCCTCGTAGCAGAGCGCCCGCAATCGTTGAAAGGAGGTCATGCCGTCCGGCAGGCTCTCGGAGGGGTAACGATAACGCAGCTCCGACAAGGAAAAGCGGCAACGCTCGGAGATCGCTAGCGTGCGTTGAACGGCATCTGGAGCATCGGCAAACAGGGCCTGGAACCTCTCGGGGCTCAGGAGATCGTGCTCCGAATTGGGCTTGAGGCGCCGGCCGGCAGAGTCCAGTGTCACCCCATGACGGATGCATGTCAGCACATCCTGCAACCGACTTCGCTCCCGCGTGTGATAAAGCACTTCGGTGCCTGCAACCAAGGGTAGCTCGTAGTGCAGTGCGTGTCGGCGTAGATGCGCTTCCTGCTTCAGCTCGATCGCCTCCCAGTGACGCGTTAGCATGGCGTAAAGGCGATCGGCGAAGGCTTCCTTGAGCGAATCCGCAACAGCACCAGGGTCGGCTTCACGCGTTAGCAGACTGGCTTGGCCTCCCCACAACGCCAGGAGCCCAGCCGCATGCTGATTGACCTCGTTCCAGGAAACAACGCACTTGCCCTTGGGAGCACGCTGCTGTCCTCGAGTCAGCAGCTCGCACAAGTTGGCATAGCCCTTACGCTGCTCGACGAGCAGTAGAAGAAACGTATCGTCATCGAGGGTGATCTCGCTGCCCAAGATTAGCTTGTGGCCAAGCTCTCGGGCTTTGACATGCCCTTTTACGACTCCGTACAATCCATTCCGGTCGCACAGCCCGATGGCGGGTAAACCGAGCGCAAAGCTCGTCTCGACGAGCTCCTGGGGAGAGCTCGCACCCTCCAGGAACGAATAATGACTTTTGCACCACAAGGGAACGTAGGGCTGGGCGGCTCGATTCACAGGCCAAAATGAGCAAGGATCGGATCGATCATTCGACTCTTCCGTGTGCAAACCACTGTTTGCGGTATCCGTCATAAAAGCACCAGTACAAATTATCATCTTTGTCTTGGAGAAAGTAATATTCTCGGGTAATCAGGCGGTGCCACCATCCACCATCGAAAATATGGGGACCTCCGGTGAGCAGCTCGGAAGATGCATCGACAGGTTCTGCCGTGATCGTTGAAAGCAGTTTTGGCTTGACAAAAAAGCGGCGCACCAGCTGTCGTGTTCTTACTTCGTGGCTTTTTTGTTGAGGAGCTTGGAGCCGAACAAGAGGCTTTTGGATAAAGCGTGCTTCAGGCAAGTGAGCGTCAGTCAAACGGGCGTAGCATACGGATTGCTCACCAAATTCGGCGCGTATGCGTGCTAGCGCACGGTTGGCGGCAGAAAAACTGTGGCGATTCACATCCTGGAACAAGCACAGCTGCTCCGGGAATACGCGCTGACCAAGTACTTCCAAGCGGATCTCGATCACGGCCGCAGGCAAAGGTGCCCGGTCGAGCCGTAAACGAACGAGATCAACAAGCTGTGCTGCATCGAGTGTAGGCGCAGCGGTGCGCAGGTATTCATGTCGTAACGAGTGTCGTTCGAGCTTGAAACACAAAGCCAGCTCGACGGCGGCCTCGTGCCTGTGACGCAGGATTCTCAATAGAGGATTAAGCTGGCGTTTGATCGAAAACAGGAGCCTGTGGTTATCGTGTTCAGGGGGCTCGAGGTTGACATGTGCCTGGACGGGCTCGAGCTCAGGCTCCGGAATAAGAGGATCCCAAGCCTTCCCGCCAGCTAAATGATGTAACAAGCCGAGGTCTTTTCCGAATCGCGCGACGAGATCGCTGTTGGAAAAAGGCAAAAAATCACCTATAGTTGCTATGCCAAGGTGATTTAGATGGTGCAGTATCTCGGTAGATATTGATAGATTTTCTAGTGGTGTTTTTAACAAAGAGTGTCTTTCGGAGGCTTCGGAGGCAAAGTAGGTTATCGAACGGGGATTTGTTTTGGAGGCTGCATAAGTACCAAGTCGGCTGAAACCGATGGCAACGCTTGATGTGAATCCGAGTTTTTGAAGATTTGAGCGTAGGCGTTGAGCCCATACATAGAGAGAAGAATGGAGACGAAGGAGGCCGGTGGCGTCGAGCCAAAAGATTCCAGGGGGGTCTGTAGCGGGCTCGATTCCCGGGGAAAAAGCACGCAGCTCCAGTGTGAGACGTTCGACGCAATGGCCGATTTCTTCGTTGGAGACGCTGCCCGCCTTGAGCCTGGGGCTCAACGATAGGCCTGCGGCGTACCTCAAGCCAGGAACGATCCCGTGATGGCGCGCTTGCTCGGTGACCCACAGGATTCGAGCAAGGGGTTTGACTTCAGCTACTACGGCGACGGGGTCGGACGACCAGTGGGGTTTTTTGCGCAGCAAAAGCTGAAGTGGTAAGGCGGGGACGTCAACGCAGGCCATCCGGTCCACTGAACACCTCGAAATGAGACCAGCCATGAGCTCGCCGTTTGTCCTTGAGGGCTTTGAGCTCGCAAATGTAGCGACGGCTAGCATGCCGCTTCCGAGTGGTCTGTCCTCGCAAGCAAATGAGGGAGCCGAGGGAAACCGCTTCGGGGTCTTTATGCGTGAGCAGGACAATTGCCGTGCCGTGGCGTTGGGCGAGAGCGCGCCAACGTGACTGAATCGCTAGGGGTAGCTGGCTCACTGAAGCATGGAGGGGGGCCATAGGAGCAGGGCGGGAGGCTACAGGGGCAGGGTGGGTAGCTATGCCTGAAGCAAGATCCACGACGATGAGACCAAAGGCTCCCGAACGTGTGAGATGGTCGGTGGCACGGCGGATGGCTTTCAGATCCGGCAGCTGAAGAATCACGAGTGCATCTAGATCCACCCCGTTGACAGCAGCATCGGGGGGGTAAAACAGCTGCTGGCGGTGCGTGACCCAGGCACAGGGTTCGTGCTGGGCTTGGGCGCCGGCGACCAATTCGAGGGCCAGGCTGAGAATGGCACCCTTACCGTTTCCCGAGAGCTCGACCAAGCGACTGCAAAGTGCGGGGTAGGTAAAGCCGCCACCAGCAGTCGCCGAATGCAGTTGAAGCCGGGTGTGTTCAGTGCTTTTTGGCAAAGCGGCTGCGGCCTGAATGCGTGGCTGCGGCACGGATGCAGGCGCGGGCAGGTGATGATCGATGGTCCCGAGGGGCAGCGACCGCGCCACACGCTGGGAAAAAGGATCGGCGTTGCTGGGCATTGCGGTTCGAGTGACAGCGCGGTTCGAGTGACAGCGCGGTTCAGAGTGACAGATCCCCGAATACTGTGCAAGTGTTTAGTGGATTTTGCGAGCAGCCTTCATCGGAAGCGAAGTGATTACAAGGGGTTCCTCGCAGATGACTCAGATGACGGCCTTGTGCTGCTGTGGTAGGGGGAGCTCCCGGCCCGAGGCTGCTGAACGTGAAGGTCCTGATCGCAGGCAACGATGTGGTGGGCTATCGCATAGCCGCCGCGCTGGCGGCGAACCATGAGGTTACTCACCTGGGTCCGGAGTCCACGGTCAGCCCCCGCTTCGAGCGACTCGACTGTCAATCCATCATGGGTTCGGTCACAGCTCCGAACATGCTGACCGACGCTCGGGTCGGGGGCGCAGACGTGTTCGTCGCCTGCACGACCAACGACGAACAGAACATAGTTGCCTGCCTTGCTGCCCAACGGCTGGGTGCCAAGCGCACCTTTTGCATTCTTACAAGGCCGGGCTTTCTCAATGTAGGTCGTGATGACGCATCTCTTGCAGAATCGTTGGGCATCGATCAGGTGATTCGCCCTGCCGAGCAGCTTGCAGATGAGATCATCCGCATCGTCACTGTGCCTGGAGCACTCGATGTAGAGGATTTCGCGGACGGACGCGTGCGTTTGTTGAGTTACGCCGTCGAACATGGAGCTCCCATCACCAAGAGGCCCCTCAAATCCTTGTCGTTGCCGCGTGACACCCTTTTGGTGATGCTGCGCCGTGGCGACGAGATGATTATTCCACGCGGCGAAACCAGTGTAAGGGCCGGCGACAAGGTGGTAGCAATGGGCCGCTGGCGTGCACTCAGGAATTTGCTTTTTCGCTTCCTACGAAGCGAGAAACACGTAGTTGATGCGCGCTCAGCCACCATCGTTGGCGCGGGCACGGTTGGTGTCGCCGTCGCCCGAGGGCTCGAAGAAGCGCGCTGGCAGGTCAAGTTGATCGAGCAGGATCGATTTCGTTGTGAACAGGTTGCGGGCGAGATCGACTCCTTGGTGCTTCGCGGCGACGGCGCCGATCTGGATCTACTGGAGGCAGAGAACGTAGGTGATAGCTCGGTGCTTGTAGCCGTGACCAACAACGATGAAAAGAATCTCTTGGTCTCCTTGCTTGCCAAGCATCTCGGCGTGCCACGTATAGTCACGCGCGCCGACCGCCTTGCCAACGAACGCATGTTCGAAAAAGTCGGGATCGATGTCGTGCGCTCTGCCCACGGTGCGGTCATTCGATCGGTGGTCTCTTCGATCGATGAGAGCCAATCGTCCATACTCGCAGAGCTGGAGCACGGTGATGTGCGTGTGATCGAGCTGGAGCTTCCGACCAGCTTTCCCACGACGTCGCTCAAAGAGCTGCGCCCGCCGACTTTTTCAACCGTGGGCTCCATCATGCGCGACCGCAGCATCATCATACCGAGCGGAGCCGATACTCTTCGGCCCGGCGACCACATCCTGGTATTTTGTTCGCGTGACGACGCCGACGATACCCGCGCATTCTTCTGTAATCCAAGCGAGTTCCGCGCCGACTAGAGCGCGCACATTCTCATGCGGTTGGTTCTAGTTTTTGGTCTGGTGGGGCAGCAGCTGAGGTTCTTCAGCCTGGGCTTCATACCACCTCTGATCTTGGCACTAGTGGACGGTCACCGGGATACGTTTACACACTTTTCCATAGCCCTGACATCCACGTTTGTCGTGGGAGCCATCAGCAGCTACCGGTTCCCCAAGAGCCTTGTTTTCCACCGCGCCGAGGCGCTGGCTGTCGTGGCCTTCACCTGGTTGATACTAGGGATATTCGCCGCTATCCCCTATGTCCTCGCAGATCTGTCGCTTGCGGACGCATTGTTCGAGTCCTTTTCTGGACTTACTGCAACCGGGGCGACGGTGCTTACGGATTTCTCGAGATACAATCGTGCCTTCTTTCTATGGCGCGCAATGACCCAGTGGTTTGGAGGCCTTGGAGTGATTGCGCTTTTTGTGGTTATTCTACCACGTTTGGGCATTGCGGGACGCCAGATGTTCTTTGCCGAAGCATCCGGCGCGGCCGGAGAAGCTATCAGCCCACAGGCACGCCAGGGGGCCCGCAAGCTGTGGCTTTTATACACGGTGCTCACGCTCGTCCTCGCGATCGTGCTGATGATCTGCAGCATGACACCCTTCGAGGCCTTCGCTCATGCGCTGACCACCATGTCGGCCGGGGGGTTTTCACCTCACAGCCAGTCCATCGCAGGTTATGCCAATCCAGCAGCCGAGTGGGTGCTGATTGTCTTCATGCTGCTCGCAGGATCGAGCTTCACTTTGCAGTGGAAGGTGTTTACGGGCCGCTCTCCTGGCTTTCTGACCGATGGGGAATTCCTGTTCTACAGCAGCATCGCGCTTGTTGTGACCCTCGTCGCCGCGGCACGCCTGGCAGGGGATCTGCCGGCGTTTGCAGATCTCAGAGTCGCAGCGTTCCAGGTCGTGAGCTTGATGACCAGCACCGGCTACGCCAGCGTCGACTATAACCTGTGGGATGATTCGCTCCGGGTGCTGCTGGTGGTCGTCATGCTGGTCGGCGGTTGCGCAGGTTCGGCTGCGGCAGGTCCCAAGGCGGTGCGGCTTCTGCTCGTGATAAAGCACATCGCTCGGGAGATGACCCAGGTGCTGCACCCGCGCGCGGTGCGACCGCTGCGTTACGGAGGTCGCATCGTCCCGCCCGAAATCATGCGGGCCGTGTTCACACTGGTCTTCTTGTATCTGTTTGGATACTTTGCGCTGGGTGTCGTGCTAGTAGCAAGCGGCGTGGAATGGATCACGGGCTTCTCCGCTGCGCTGTCGTGTTTGGCCAACATCGGCCCTGGTTTCGGGGTAGCGGGTCCGATGGGGAGCTACGCGAGCTTTTCGGACTGGAACAAGCTTTTGCTGGCCGCCGCCATGTGGATCGGTCGCCTCGAGGTGGTGACCGTCCTGGCGCTGCTCCATCCCCATGTGTGGCGCAATCTGCATCTGGGCTGGCGACAGCGGACCGGCGGAAACTAGCCCGCGCCAGCGTCGGTTTCGTCCCACAGGAGCACCGTGGCCGAGCGAGGTCCGTGGGCGCCTATCACCAGGGACTGCTCGATATCGGCCGTTTTGGACGGCCCGGACACGAATACGCCGAAGCCCGGCTCGCTGAACGTCAGCCGCGCGTAGGCCTGGTGCATATTGTCGACCACGGCGCTTGCCTCGAGCACGAACACCACGTGCTGCGCTATGAACAAGGCAACACGTTGCGCAAGCTCGCTATCGTCGATCCACAGGGCACCGTTTTCCGCCACCCCAAACTGCGCTTGAGCGATGATGACGTCGAGGTCCTCGAGCTCGTGGGGATCGCGGATCGTCTCGAGCTCTACGTTGCCGGCCACCAGATCCGGCAGCAAGCTGCAGCGACGCTCCGCGCTGTTGACCACAGCCAAGCCGGACAGGGCCTGCGGCAGCAGCTCTCGGCTTGCGAAACACAGGGCCTCGCCGCCGACGGCTCGGAAGCTCTCGACGAACTGCCTGCTTGGTTCCGCATAACGCAGTGCCGGACCGAACGGCGCCGGAGCCTGCGTGGGCTCGTGTCTGGTGGCACGCAGGGCGCGAAGGATTCGGTCGCGGCTGTTCAACTGGATCCTGCCTTGTGCCCTGCGCGCCGTCGTCGCACGAGCTCCCGGAAGCTCTCGGGCGCCACCTCGGGCAACTCGCGCTCTTTGCCCCACGCGTTGAGCCGGCAATACAGCATCCAGCGGGGCAGCCGACCCGTACCTTGCCGAAACACCTTGGCGGCCAGCTCGTACATCCGGGGTCGCGCGAGCACGGCTGCGGCGGCCTGGCTTAGCTGCCGGCGGTGCCAGGGCAGCAGCTTGCGTTTACCCAGTTCCATGCGCCAGCCGAGCAGCTGGTGATGCAGATCGATCTTGACGGGGCACACGTCCGTGCACGAGCCGCATAGACTGCAAGCAAACGGCAGGCTGCCGTGCTGCTCGGCATCCTTCGCAGGCGCCAGAATCGAACCGATGGGCCCGGGCACACTCACGCCGTAGCTGAAACCACCGCTGCGCCGGTAGACCGGGCAGGTGTTCATGCAGGCGCCGCAGCGAATACAGTGCAGCGAGCGGGCGAACTCGGCCTGGCCACGTAGATCGGTGCGTCCGTTGTCCACCAGCACGATGTGCAGTTCGGCTCCCGGGCGCGGCCCATGGAAATGCGAGGTGTAGGACGTGATCGGCTGACCGGTTGCCGAGCGCGCCAGCAGGCGCAGGAAGACCGCGAGATCTTGCACCCGCGGGATGATCTTCTCGAGTCCCATGCAGGCGATGTGCAGCTTGGGCAGCGATGCACCCAGGTCGGCGTTGCCTTCGTTGGTGCAGATCACGATGCCGCCGCTCTCCGCCACCGCGAAGTTGACCCCCGTGATTCCGGCCTGCGCTTGCATGAATTCTCGCCGCAGGTGCTTGCGCGCCGCGCGGGTCAAGTACTCCGGATCCGAAGCGCCTTTGCGCGTGCCCAGATGATCGTGAAAGGTGGCGCCAACCTGCTTCTTGGTCAGATGGATCGCAGGCAGCACGATGTGGCTCGGTGGCTCGTTGCGCAGCTGAACGATGCGCTCGCCGAGATCGGTATCCACCACGCGGATACCCTCGCGCTCGAGATAAGGGTTCAGGTGGCACTCCTCGGTCAGCATCGACTTGCTCTTGACCACGCGGGTCACACCATGCTGGCGCAGGATCCCAAGGACGATGCGATTGTGTTCGGCGGCATCGCTCGCCCAGTGGACCTGCGCTCCCAGGCGCCGGGCGTGAGTCTCGAAGGTCTC
>JAKSBK010000161.1 GCA_022361155.1 Pseudomonadota bacterium | reverse complement strand
GGTGAGATCGATGAGATTCGCGCGCAGCTCAAGGATCGGCTGGCGCCGGCAATCTTCGGGGAGATCCCTGACACGGAATTCGGCGTGGGCACGTTTTCGGATTTTCCGTTGCCCGACTACGGTAAGGCTCCGGGCGATACACCGTTCTTGCTCCGGCGGCGCATGACCGGGGACCTCGAGGCCGTGCAGGCGGCACTCCGCACTGTCCGCTTGGCCGACGGCAAGGACCAGCCTGAGGCTCACATCGAGGCGCTGTACCAACTGGCCACCGGTGAGGGGCTCGAGCGGGGACCCGATGATCCCAGTCCCGAGCGTTGGTTCGTCGAGCCCAACGTGGGCTGCCCCAGCGGTGGCTTCGGTATGGCGTGCTTCCGCCCCGATGCGCTGCCCGTGGTTCTGATGTTCACAGATGCGGTGATGCACGGCGGTCCGGTGACCGGTAGTCCGTACGACCCGGCAAGGCTGTACGGCGCCCGGGTTCATACCTGGGCGGAGATGCTCGAGGTGGTCACCGAGCGAAGCATGCGGGTAGTAGGACTTTGGTCGGGGGATCGACAGCACAGCGTTGACCTCGTGGCGCTGTCGCGCGCGACCGGCGCGCTCGACTCGGCGGGCAATCCCATCGTCTTCAACATCGGATCTGACGGAGAGCGGCTTGGCCCGGGGGTTGTCGAAGCGGTGAAAGAATTTGCCGATGCTGTAGTGTTTGACGTGGGTACCGATATGGTGGACCCGGTACCGGAGGACGGCGTGGACATCGTGAGCTGGGTCGAGGAGGTGCGCCCGATCCGAGCCACTCCGATGCATGGAGTGGAGGCGATCGATCTGAGCGCCGGCAAGTTCATCGGCGTCGTGGCAGGAACTCAGGTCGAGTTCGAGATCAGGGTGCGGGCCGAGGGCGTGACGCGCAGGGCCGAGCCACAGCGTTATCGGCTTGTAGTGGTGTTCCGAGGCGACGACCGTACCTACCTGGGTCAGGGCGAGGTGGATCTCGTGGTGCCTGCCCTCGACGGCAGGGGCTGCGGTCCGGACGGCACGACGCGTCAGTAGAGTCGTGGTATCGTTGCTGTAGTGTGATGTCTTCGGGTCAGCCGCGGCAACCGCCGTTTCAGGAGCTTCGCGCCTGCAGGCGGACCCCTGAGCCGCACGAAAAGATCCAGGCGAACGTGCCTGGGCACGGTCGCGCCCGGCCAGCAGTCGGGCTGTGCCTGATGCTAATTGCTGCCTGCGGGGCGAGGACCGACCTGTCCAGCCCGCACTCCATCTCGGTGCTTCCGGATGCATCGATCGGGCGTCTCGTCCCGTGTGTCGAGCTCCGGCCGCAGCAGGGACCAACCACGGTCCAGTTCACGCTTCCGGTCTCGCTTGCAGTCGTGGACGTGTTTCTACTGTTGGATGCCACAGGAAGCATGACCGACGAGATCGAGAACGTGCGCAGCGGTCTTGGCTCGGTTGTCGTGCCACGGGTGTTCGACCAGATCCCCGACGCGGCATTCGGGCTCGCCCTCGCCGGTGAGTTTCCGGTTCCACCACACGCCGATCCGGATCCGATGGGGGGTCCGCGTCCTTTCGAGATGCGTGCCACGATCACCCAGGACCCTCAGCGAATAGTCGCCGCGCTGCAGCACATTCCCTCCTGGGGCAACCGCGACGAGCCGGAAGCTCAGATCGAGGCGCTCTACCAGATCGCGACCGGGGAAGGGCTCGAGCCGTTCATCGAGCCGTCCGCGGGCTGCCCCTTTGGGGGAACCGGGGGCGCCTGCTTTCGCGACGACGCATTGCCGGTCGTGCTGATGGTAACGGACGCGCCGTTTCACAACGGCCCCCCGGACGTGCCGCCGTACGAGCCCTACCGTTTCGGTCCGCCGGCGCCCCACAGCTACGAGCGCACGCTCGAAGTGCTCAGAGAGCGAGGCATCCTGGTCCTTGGGCTCGGCGCACGCGATCTGTTCCACTCCTCCCCGATGCCGCACCTTGCGGCGCTAGCGCGCGACACCGGTGCGGTGGGTGAGGAGGCTTTGGCCTTTGACATCGGGCATGCCGGGAACGAGATCGGGCAGAGCATCGTGGACGCGATCAAACGCCTGGCGAGCGATGTCCCGCTCGACGTGGATGCCACGATCGCCGACGTTCCCGGCGACGGATTCGATGCGCTGAGCGTCGTGCGCGGTGTGAGAGCCGTCAAGGCCGATCCGCCGGCGGGCGTACGGCGGAGAACCGATCGGGCGTTCCTGGGCGTGCAACCGGGCACGCGCGTGACGTTCGAGCTCGAGCTGGACGCGCCGAACCTGCGGCCGGAGAGTGAGACGCGCCGTTTTGGCGTGCTGGTGACCCTGCGTGCGGAGGGTCGCAGTCGTCTGGATACCCAGGAGGTCGAGGTGGTGCTGCCGGGTAGTGACGGCGGCGCCTGTGGGACCCAGTAGCCGCAAACGCCGCCATGGTGCGGTTCTGGCCGGAGCGCTTCGGCATCGAAGGTGGCGTTCCGGCACACCATGGCACGCGTTGCGCGCAGCCCTTGCGTTGCTCGATGGGTTGTGAAAGCCTGGCGGAGGCGCTCAAGGGGTGAGCCGCATGTTCCCAGTTGACCCTTGAGGGTGGGTGAAGCTCACGGTCGCGTGTTGTCGCGGAATGTTCCGTTCTGTGTGTTTGACCGGCAACGTGGTATGCGGCTTGCTTGATCGCTCTCGAGGACGTTGTAGCGCGCCTGCAGAAGGAAAGCGGGAGGAAGATCATGCATGGTTATCTTGGTTATCCTGGCAGGGTGTCGATGCTGTGTTTGCTCACGGCGCTGGCGGGGTGTTCGTTCGAGCGCCAGCGTGCGGCCGAGCGGCTGGCTGTTGACGTGAAGCGGGCCGGGTTGTCGCAGAGCGGGTTCGACGATGAACGCGACGAGGACGGCGAACGCGATGAGGACGGCGATCTCGACGAGGGCGTTGATGAAGAGAATCGCCCGGTGGATCCCAGGTCCCGCGTACTGGGCGCCACCAGCTTCGTGAGCGCGGATCCGACACGGCCGGCACCGAGGTCAGGGCCGGACGCGCGGCCCGGCGCTGGCTCACCGGGCTCCTCCCACGGCGGTGTCGGCAGCGGACAGGCCGTGGGGGGCGGGGTAGCCGGTATAGGAATGGGAGGCATGGGCGCCGTGGGTCGGGGGGGTTCCGCGGCTCCGTCCCCCGCGCCTGGGCCGGGACTACCGCCGGCGTCCCAAGGGAGCGGCATCGGCCTGGGACCTGCCGAGGGGCCGCGTCCCGCGCAGGACCCGGCGGGGCGCAGTGTCGAGGAAGGCGACATCTACCGCATGCTTGCCAGCGGTCACCTGCTCAACTTGAACCGCTACCGCGGCTTGCAGGTCATCGACATCGCCAATCCGAGCGCGCCGCGTATCGCAGGCAAGCTGCGTCTGCAGGGCCGTCCGGTGGAGCTGTATGCGTACGGAGATCGGGCGGTTGTGCTGATGAGCGACGTCCGGGACTACCCACCCGGGCCGAGCTCTTCGCAAAGCAGCGGCTATTTCGGCGGGCGGGGCACGAGCCGGGCTTTTTTGGTGGACTTGAGCGTGCCCGCCGAGCCCGTGGTGCTCGATTCGGTGGACGTCCAGGGCAGCATTCGCAAGAGCCGGCTGACCCGGCAGGGCACCCGGGCTGCGCTGTATGTGGCGGCCGACGACTCCCGGCTCGTGACCGTGACTGAAGGCGGCCGCACCTACTCGCGATTCGAGCGCCACACGCTCGTCCAGAGCATCGGGGTCGAGGCGACCGGGCTGGTCGAGCGCAGCCAGCTCGACCTCGGTGGTTCGGTCAGTGACATTCAGGCCACGCCGGAAGCGCTGATTGTTGCGCGCTTCGACTACACCACCTCGGGCGGCAAGAGCAGCGTCACGCTGGTCGACATCAGCGATCCCAGCGGTGTGATGGCCGAGGGCGGCGAGGTGCTCGTCTCGGGGCGTGTGCAAAGCCAATTCAACCTGGATCTGCACGGGGACGTGCTGCGTGTCGTGTCCACGGGCTGGGGTCCGGCCGGCGCCTTCAACCAGGTCGAGACGTTCGACGCGAGCAACCCGCAGCAGCTCGGCAAGCTCGCACAGTGCGACTTCGGCGCCGGCCAGCAGCTGTACGCGACCCTGTTCGTCGGCAACAAGGCGTTCTTCGTGACCTACTTGCGGCAGGACCCGTTCCACGCCTTCTCCATCAACGGGCTCGATCACCCCACCGCGCCCGGTGGTTGCGAGGAGCACGCGGAGTACGTGGTGTCGGGCTGGAATGACTTCTTCCGCGCGGTGCAGGGCAACGAGCGGCTGATCGGTGTCGGCATCGACGACGCGAACCACACGCGCAGCGTGGCATTGAGCCTGTACGATATCACGGACCTCAAGAACCCCGTGCCGCTGCTGGCGCGTGCAAGCGTGGCCGCCGACCAGAGCTCCTCGGCCGCCAACTGGGACCACCGGGCCTTCACGGTGCTGGAGCATGCCGTCTCGGTCACTGCGCCCGACGGCACGCTGGAAACGGGCCTGGTGCTGGTTCCGTTCCAGAGCTACGACTTTCAGACAGGCACGCTCCTCGCGGCGGCGCAGCTGTTCACGTTTTCGACCAGCACGCTGACGGCACGCGGGGTGATGGACCACGGCTCGCGCGTCGAGCGGACCTTCATGGCCGTTCCCGACGTGGCAGCTAACGTCTCGTCCTCCGAGCTAAGCCTGTTCGATACCTCGAACCCCGGCGCCCCAGGCGAGCTCGGTACGCTCGAGCTCGCAGCCAACTTCGGCGGCGTGTACGACTTTGGGGCGTATCTGGTGCGGGTGCGCTATCCGACCGCCAACCGTTACGAGCCCGAGGGCAGCTTCACGCTCGAGACGATCGACGCGGCTGCCAACCCGGACGAAGCGCCTGCCCTGGCGAGCGTGCAGATCAAGAGCGACCGTCGCATCGTGCAGGGTGGCTCGAAGCTGCTTGCGATGAGGACGCGCTACGTGCCTGTTCAACCACCGCCGGGCGCGCCCGACCCGGGCACCGGCGCGGGTGCAACGCCCGCGACAATGGGGCTGGCAGGTGTATCTGGGTTCATCGGGCCCGCGACGACGTACAGGCAAGAGACCCTGATCGAGGTCTATGACTACGGTGATCCCACGGCACCCGCGCTCGCAGGCTCGCTGACCACGGACCGCCCGCTGGGCGGTGGCGGCTACGGTCCGGTGTTCTCCGTACCCGGCGCTCCGGGCGTGCCGCCGCGGATGCCCGTGTGCCTTGGTTGCAGTGTGGGTCCGTCGCTTGTAGCCGGGGACGCGGCAGCGTTCATCGAGCGCCGCAGCGAACACGAGGTCACCGGCGTACAGGAGCACTGCAGCACGTACGTCTTGCCGCACTGCGGCGGCTCACCTGGCATCGCGGCCACACGCTCGCCTGCGGTCGGTGCCGCCGGAACCGGAACGGCTTCGCCTGCTGCGGCCAGGGCCGACGCCGGTGTCGCGGGTCTTGCGACGGCTACGGGTGCGTCAAGCACGCCCCCGGCCAGCGCTGGCAGCGCCGCCCAGCCCGAGCCGCCCCGCGCACCCCAATGCACCACCGAGCCGGACGGCGGCTGGTACCGCGGAAGCATCTATTGTGTCAGCACCGATGGCGGCCCCGAGGAATGCCAGGGCCGGATCGAGCGCTGCCTGCCGGATGGCACATGCACGCCGGTGGACCGGGCGAGCCTCGACACGACCCGTCCGGACATCGTCACCAGCTGCCGCCAGAACGAGCTGCGTGACCACTGGCAGCGCGTGATCCTACACGTGCTCGATCTGAGCGACCCAGCGCAGCCTGCGCTGGCCGCGCCGATCGAATTCGCACGCGAGGATCGTTACACCGAATCGCTGGCCAGCGGCAACAGCGTGTACGTCGGCTATATGCAGCGCGAAGAGCTGCCCAACGACCCGCAGGGCTACCAGCGTCACTTCGTGCAGGAGATCGACCTGTCGAGCCCAGGCGCGCCCGTACGCGCGGCCGCGATCAACATTCCCGGTGTGCCGGTCGCCCTGGAAGGCAGCGCGCTGCTCACCGGCGACACCACCTGGCGCGCCACGGGCGAGCTCGAGATCTGGCTGTCGCGAGTCGAGCTCGGCGATGGGCTTGCCACGCTGACCCACCGCCTGCAATTCGACCCGGGCAGCATCCGGGACATGAAGTTCGACCAGGCGGGGCACGCCCTGATGGCGCGCTACACGCAGACCCCGCCACCGGCGCAGCCGGGACCGGCCGTCACCGCACCGGCGCGGGCGTTGGAGCTGGTAGTCATCGATACGTCCGACCTGACGATCGCTGGCTCGCTCGGCGTCAACCCCGAGCTCTCACTCAAGGAGCTCGTGCCCGGCCGGGCGCTGCTGCATCTGTGGTGGGGCGGCTACGTGGTGGTCAACCTGGAGCAGCCCGCCGCCATGTTCGAGCAAGCGTTCTTCCCCACCAACGGCTGGTCCCAGAGCCTGCTCTTCGACGGCAGCCAGCTCACCATCGCAGCCGGCAGCTACGGCCTGTACCGCTTCGACGCCACGCTGCACAACCTGTAGCGGTATCCACGGCCCAGACCTGGTGGGCGCTGACGCGCCGTCACCTCTACGCTCGCAACGCAGCCTGAGCGAGGCACTCGCCGGCCGCGATGCTCTCCAGCGCGGCGCGAGCTACTTCGGCAGCTTCGCCGTGGTGGCTGGCCAGGCGCTCCAGGGCACGTAGCGCAGGCTCGCTGCGGGATGCCAGCTTTGCCAGGGCTCGGGCAACGACCACGGGATCCGAGCCACGCGGGCGCGTGGCAAGACGTGCGAGGCTGTCTGCGAGCTCCACTACCTCGAGCTCGCCCGCGACTTCCGCTGCGTAGCTGCGCCCAGCCGAGCGCCAGCCTCGCAGCACTCGTTTTAGTCCATCGATGCCCCGCTGGTCTCCCAGCAAGATGAGGCTCCTCGCCGAGGCGATTCTCAGGGAGACGGGCTTGAGCATGCTTGCGGCTACGCGAGCCAGCGGCTCGGTGGCCCGCGCGTCGGCAAGCGTTCCGAGCACCTCCGCTGCCTCCTGCCCGTAGCTTGGATCCTCGAGCGCGTCGCACAGCTCGAAAAGCGCTTCGTCCTGCTGGAGCCGCCCCAATCCAAGAGCCGCTTCCCGCCGAACCGCGCGGTCCGTGTCGTCCAGCGCCGCGCGCAGCAGTTGTCGGATTTGCGCTAGCGACCCTTGCTCAAGCCGGCAGGCTTTCTCGTCGGGGCCCCGCGCATCGGCCCCTGTCGCCGGCGCCTCGGCCAGCCGGTTCCGCATGTGCGGGGCGGCTCGAGCTTGGTGATCGGCGCGGGCTAGCGAGCCGAGGGCACGCGCGGCGTTCGCTCTCACTTCAGCGTCGCCGTCGCGCAGCAAGGGAGGCAATTCCGCCAGAGTTTCGCTCGGGGCCACTTCCGCGATGCCGGCTGCCGCCTGAAAGCGTACCTCGGGGTGAGGGCTGCCCAACGCGCGTCGAAGCGCTTCAAACGACGACGCGCCAGCGACCTGGGCTGCAGCTATGACCGCGAGCTCCCGCACGTGAGGATCGGCGTCCTCGAAGCGGGCAAGAACGGTGCACATGCCTTGTTCACGAACAAGATCCGTGTCGTCCAGTCGAGCCAGCGATACGATGGCAGCGCAACGGACCCTCGGGTCGGCGTCGGCGGCAAGCTTGAGGAGCCCCTCGACGGCGCGCTTGTCATCGCCTGCATCTGGACGAGCAAGTCGTTGCGCGGCCGCGACCCGCGCCTCGACGCCGGTCGCGTTCACGTCCCGCAGCGCAGCCGAATACGTGGGCTCGAGCGGCGGCAACAACCACGACATGGTCAACCTAGCGTAGCCGGCCTGGCGCGATCCCGGAAAGAAACTAACTGATGCGGCTGCCCGGGGGCACAGCCCCATCCACCTCCAGCAAGGCCAAGCGCTCGCCGTGGCTTGCGACGAGCAGCATCCCTTGCGAGAGCATACCCATCATCTCGCGCGGCTTGAGGTTGGCGACGACGACCACGTTGCGTTCGTGGAGCGCTTCCGGCTCGTAGTGTTGGCCGATCCCGGCGAGGATCTGCCTTGGCTCGGTTTCGCCCAGATCGACCAGCAGGCGTACCAGCTTGTCGCTCTTGGGCACGCGTTCGGCTTTTCGCACCCGTGCCACCAGCAGGTTGATCTTTTGAAGCGCATCAATGGTCACGAGGCCGATGGCCTGCTCGCTCTCCGACGTGGTTTGTTTCTGTCGCTCGCTTCTGTCGGGCGACTTCGGGCGGGCCTTTGTTGCGGTCGGGGCTGGCGCTACGGTCAGTCGCGCCAGCAGTTCGGCTTCTTGCTTCTTGTCGATGCGGGGAAACAGCGGCTCGCCGGGATGGATTGCCTGGCCGCCGGCAAGCTGGCCCCATTGCGCGGGCCACTGGTCCTGGCCGATTCTGGGCTCGACCGGCGCCAGACCAAGCTGGGCGTTGAGCGCACCCGCCTTGTCGGGCATGAACGGCCACACCATGACCGCCAACCAGCGCAAGGCCTCGAGCACCGTGTAGGCAACCTGCTCCAGGCGCTCGCGCTTGGACGCTTTGGCGAGGGCCCATGGGGCTGTTTGATCGACGTAGCGGTTGGCGGCCATCACAAGCTCCCAAACGCTCTCGAGGGCGCGGTGCGGGGCGATGGCGTCCATGTGCCTCGCTGCCGCCAGTGCGGAGCGCTTGGCAACAGCGACGAGCTCCTCATCGACGAGCTCGCGCGGATCGCGATGCGGCGTTGGTACGCGTCCATTCAGGCTGCGTTTGACGATGCTGGCCACCATGCGTTGCAACAGATTGCCCAGCCCGTTTGCGAGCTCTCCGTTGTAGCGAGCGAGCAGGTTCCGGTGGCTGAAGTCCCCGTCGTGGCCGAAACCCACGTCGCGCATCAGGTAGTAGCGCAGCACGTCGGCGCCCAGAGCGTCCACCAGCGGCCCGGGCGGTATGAAGTTGCCCAGGCTCTTGGACATCTTCACGCCGTCGACCGTTAGCCACCCGTGAGCCCAGACTTGGCTCGGCGGCGTCATGCCGGCGCTCATCAGGTGTGCGGGCCAATAGATCGCGTGAAAGCGTAGAATGTCCTTGCCGACGATGTGCACCACCTCGGCGCTGGGTGTCCAGAAGCGTCGAAACATCGGCGCTTCGGTTGCTTCGACGGGACCGCCCAGGGCGCTGATGTAGTTGGTGAGCGCATCGAGCCACACGTACATGATGTGGCGATCGTCGCCCGGTACGGGTACTCCCCACTTGAAGCTCGTGCGCGAGACCGAAAGATCGCGCAGCCCCTCCCGCACGAAGCTCTTGACCTCGTTGAAACGTGCTTCGGGCCTCACGAAGCTGGGATTGCGTTCGTAAAATTCCAAAAGCGGCTGGGTGTACTTGGACAGACGAAAGAAGTAGCTCTCCTCCCGCACCCATTCGACCGGTTTCTTGCTGATCGGGTCGAGGTTGCCGGGAAGCAGATCCTTGTCTGTGTAGAAGGCCTCCGACGAGACCGAGTACCATCCCTCGTACTTGCCAAGGTAGATGTCGCCGGCTTGCAGCATGCGACGCCACAGCGCTTGAGCCTTGGTCTTGTGGCGCTCCTCCGTGGTGCGAATGAGGTCGTCGTGCTCGCAGCGCAGCTTTCTCCAAGCTTCAGCAAAGGGCCGCGCCATGCTGTCGACAAATTGCTTCGGCTCGACTCCCTGCTCGCGAGCCCGTCGTTCGATCTTCTGACCGTGCTCGTCGAGGCCCGTCAAAAAGCGTGTCGGCCGGCCGCGCAGCCGCTGATAGCGAGCGAGCACATCCGCAGCGATCGTGGAGTAGGCCGTGCCGATGTGAGGCCGGTCGTTGACGTAGTAGATGGGCGTGGTGACGTAGAAGGGCTTCGGCATGGACGTGGTACAGTCTTGGATGAACCCAAGGTGCGACGGGGACTATTGGGGATATTGCGAGGAAGAGCAACACCGCCAACGGCGTACTCGTTCGGGCTCCCGGGGAGCGGCGCCGCTTCCGGCAGGTGCTCGGAGCCGCGTTTACAGATCGGCTGGCTTCGGCTACACCCCGTCGCGGGGGGTGCCGAGGGTACGCATGGGCGAGGTCAATCTGTCGCTGTGGATGGCCGCTTTGGTCGGCGTGACCGTGGGGGCCGGTTGCTCGAAGACGGCACCTCAAGCACCCGCCGAAGGACCGAGCCCACAGCCAGCTCCGGTCGCAGACCCGGCTCCCGAGCGGCAGGCTCGCGCTGCCGCGGTGCAAGTCGCGGCGAATCTGCCCAGGGGGCTGCTCGTCGCCTATGCGCAGTTCGGGGTCAAGGACGGGAAGGTCCTGCCCAAGCCCGGCGCGGCGCGCATGGAGATTCTGCGACGCAAGGACGGCAAGTGGTTGACCCAGGTAGTCGAGGACCCTGACAGCAACGTCTTTCACAAGGCGATGCCCTATCGGCCCCGGCGCGGCGCTGCCGGGGTGCTCACCGTGGCCGGGACCCGGGCCGCGGTCAAGTTGTGGGCCGCCGAGTCCCACGGCAACGACACGAGGTTTGTTGCCCGCACCCTGTGGACCGAGGACTTTGGTGGCAAACACAGCCGCATGCGCGACGCCGAAGTCGCGGACCTGTACGGAACCGGTAGGCTCGATATCGCGGTGGGGACCCACGATCAGGGTGTGGTCGCGGTTTTGCGTGCCCGGGATGATGGAGGGTTCAAGGTCGAACGGCTGGACCGCCAGGCCGACACCTTCATCCACGAGATCGAGGTCGGTGACCTCGATCGGGATGGCGTGATGGAGGTCTACGCCACGCCCTCGGAGCCCAACCGGCTCGAGGGCGACCACGCGCAGCGGGGACAGGTCGTGCGCTATGTACCGAAGAAAGGGCTAGGTCGCAGCGTAGTAGCTGACTTGGGCAACCGCCACGCCAAGGAGATCTACGTGGGGGACGTGGACGGTGACGGTCGTGACGAGCTCTACGTCGCGGTCGAGGCGCTGACGGAGAAGGATGGCGACTCTGTACGGATCGTCGAGGGCGTGGAGATTCGCCGCTACGATCACGATACGCCAGCCAACAAGGGGCATGTCATCGCGCGCCTGCGAGACCGCTTCTGCCGGTTCTTGACCGCTGGAGATCTGGACGGAGACGGCAAGCAAGAGCTCGTTGCCGCCGCCTACCGCAGTGGGCTGTGGCTGCTGCGGCCCGGTACCGACCCGCGGGGCGAGTGGGGGATACAGAACCTGGACAAGGAGTCTTCGGGCTTCGAGCACGCGGCAGTGGTTGCCGATCTCGATGGCGACAAAATCGACGAGCTGTACGTGGCTTCCGACGAACAGGGCGAGCTGCGCCGCTACGTTCTTTTGCGCGGCCGCCCGCGCCGCCAGGTCATCCACAAGCGCGCGCTGCCCGCCTCCATGCTCACGTGGAACATCATGCCCGTCCCCCTGTCGCTGCTAGGTGGGTAGGGGCCAAGTGATTAGGTAAGGCAGGCGGAGCCGAGCAAGGGTACTGTAGAGCATGGCATCCAATACAGCGTACCTCGTTTCGCATACGCATTGGGATCGGGAATGGTACCTGCCTCTTGGCGCGTTTCGCGTGAAGCTGGCGGAAGTGGTCGCGAAGGTGCTGGATCTCCTGGAGGGGAAGGGCGAGTTCCGGCATTTCGTGCTGGACGGGCAGACGATCGCGCTCGAAGACTATCTCGAGCTGCGGCCCTTTGATGCCGAGCGGATCGCGCGGCTGGCAAAGCGGGGAGCGCTGTCGTTGGGGCCCTGGTACGTGCTTGCGGACGAGATCCTCGTGAGCGGAGAGGCGACGGTGCGCAACCTGATGCTGGGACACGAGCTAGCTGCGCGCTTTGGGGAAGCGCAGAAGGTCGGCTACGCACCGGATGCCTTCGGACACATTGCCCAGATGCCGCAGATACTCCGAAAGGCGGGGATCGATTCCTTCATCTACTCGCGGGGAGATGGCAGCGAGCTCGACGACACCGGGCTCGAGTATCGCTGGAGGGCACCGGACGGCAGCGAGGTGCTAGCGATCCATCAGTGGAAGGGATACTGCAACGGGGGCGCTCTGGGCTTCGAGGAGCTGTGGCATGCGCACACGCAGCGCGCAGTGAGCCTCGAGCGCGCGCGGGCCCAGGTGAGCGAGCTGCTTGAGGAGATGGGGCAGCGCAGCAGGTCCCGGGTGCTGCTCATCAACAACGGCTGCGATCACCTGCCTCCCCAGCAAGACTTTGAGCGTATCCTTCGCTCGCTGCGGCAGTCGATGCCTGAAACCGAGTTCCGCCACGGCAGCTTCGCGGACTTCCTGGCCGCGGCCCGGCACGATCTGAAGGAGCGGCAGAGCGATCTCAGCGTCCGGCAAGGGGAGCTGATCGAGGGTCGCCATCACTTGATTCTGAGTGGAGTCTGGTCGACCCGGATGTACCTCAAGCAGCTCAATGGTCGTTGCCAGAGGCTCCTGGAAAACACCCTCGAGCCGCTGTGTGCTTATCTGCACTTCCGTCACGGTTGCGATTATCCCGCCGGGGCACTGGAAGCCGCCTGGAAGAAGCTGCTGCAGAACCACCCTCACGATTCGATCTGCGGTTGCAGCATCGATGAGGTTCACGAAGCCATGGAGAGTCGCTTCCGGGAGGTGATCGACAGCGCACAGGAGCTGCTGCGCGTCCAGCTCGAAGCGATCGCGCCGACCTTCGCGCGTCATCGGGCCGATGATCGACACACGGCACTGTGCGTGCTCAATTCGTTACCGCGGCGCCGCGGGGCCGTGATCGAGCGCATGGTCGTGTTTCAGCCTCCCGGCCTGGCCGCCGAGCGACTGGCCGTGGTGGACGAGCAGGGTCGCGAGCTGCCGACCGAGGTTATCCGCTCCGAGCAGGTAGAGCGCTTTTGGGGAGTGGATTACAGGCGCCGGCTTTCATCCGAGACGCAAGAGCTCGGCTTCGCTCCCTACCGGGCTCACTTCGCGGAGCGTATCTTTCGGCCGGCTTCGGAGCAGGCCACGAGCGATCAGTACGTGCTGCTGCGCTTTTACGCCGAGAGCCTGCCGGCCTGCGGTCACGCCAACTTCTTCGTACACGAGGGCGCGCGGGAGCTTCCCCTCGATCTGGGTGAGGAAGCGGTGCGGGTCGATGGCAATACCATGGAAAACAGCCTGCTGCGTGTAGTTCTGTGGCCCAACGGAACCTTCGACCTGGAAGACAAGCGGGGCGGCCTGCACTGTCGAGGTCTAAACTTGCTCGAGGACTGCGCGGATGTGGGCGATGAGTACGACTTCAGTCCCTGTCCTGGCGCTGGCACGCTGACGACCGAGTCGGTACGTGGCGAAGTCTGCGTCGTGAGCGCTTCGGCGCTGCGAGCAGAGATGGAGGTGGCCTTCGAGTGGCAGCTGCCGGCCAGCCTCAGCAACGACCGCAGCAAGCGCTCGGAGCAGACCGTGGCCTGCCGGGTCTCGGTGAGGGTCCGCATGGACTACCGCTGTCCGTGGCTGTCGGTCACTACCGAATTCGAAAACAGGGCGCAGGACCATCGGGTCAGGGCGCGCTTTCCAACGCCCATCCGGACGCATTGCTTGCTATCGGACAGCCAGTTCTACCTGAGCGAGCGACCGCTGGTCCGCACGGCCTTTGGCCAAGAGGACTGGTCGCAGCCCTCTCCGGAGACCTATCCGCAGCAGCGCTTCTCACTGATCCGGGATGAACGGAACGGACTGGCCGTCGTCAACCAAGGCCTACCGGAAATCGCCGGCGCACAGGGGCAGGACGGCAGCGCGTTGCTCCTTACCTTGCTTCGCTCGGTGGGCTGGTTGTCGCGCGACGATTTTGCGAGCCGCAAGTGCAAGAGTGCGGGCCCGACCCTCTACACGCCCGGGGCACAGTGCCTGCGCAAGATGAGCTTCCGCTACGCACTGGCTCCGGTTCATGGCTCGGCTGAGGGCGTGCAGGCCATGCAGAGTCGGGCCAGCGATGTTGCACTGCGCTACCTGACTCCTGTGGTCGTCGTTCAGGGGGTTCAAGACGGCCTGCGCGCTGGTGCGGAGCTCGTTTCGAAGGCTTCGGAGGATACGGTGCTGAGCGCGATCAAGAAGACGCAGGATCGCGACAGCTTGATCCTGCGCCTGTACAACCTGCGCGCGCACGCGCTCACGGAGCGGCTACGTTTCGGCGCGGCACCGACCGCAGTTTTTCGCTGCAGCCTGCTCGAGCAACGCGAGCAGCAGCTATCGTTTCAGGCGAACGGGCAGGTCGCGTTGGAGCTCGGGGCGCACGAGATTCTCACCCTGGAAGTGGTCTTCTAGCTTGAGTCGGAAACGGCAGCTCAGTGGCCCTTGAGGCGGATCGTGTCCTCGATCACGACTCCCACGAAGTTCTGTGTGTAGCCCATGCCGCCGAGCTTCAGGATGTAGAGGGCATTCTGCAGATCGTAGCTGTACTGCACGGGGATATTGTCTGGACAGAGCTGGCTCGGTGCCGGCATGAACTTGGGTGGAATGGGAGTCTGGCGCTCGTCGAACACTTCAAGCGTGATGAAGCTGTCGAAGAACATGGTGTACTCCGCGGGCGCGGGTGCCGGGAACTTGACGAAACCGCCCATGCCGCCTTCAAAAGGCACGAGGTTGATGCGCTCGTGCACGTGCTCGTGCGTCTGGCCGGGAGCGGTCGCGATGTCGACGGTTGCGGTCTCCTGGACGGCATCAAACGGTTCGACGATGTGCTCGCATCCGGCTTCGTCGACCGTATGCTCCTCGTGCCCTCCGCCACAGTGAGCTACCAGCAGCGTGCCCAGCACTGCCACCGAGGACCAAGCTAACCTGCAAAGTGCGTCTCTTTCCATGATGCGCGTGTTGTAGCCAAAAGACCGGAAAAAGATCAACCCGAGTCAGTTCCTAGCCAGCTCCGACCGGTGATTCGTCACAATGAGTCTGATCCTGATGGGCGAGAAGCGGTCGTTGAGGACGCTGACGGGGCTCTCGTCGCTTCCCGAGCGGCCAACCGCCCCGCTCGCGTAGCGAGGGCTAGCCTGAAACGCAAGTTTCACGTCAGCGTCGTTGCGGCCGGGGCTCCTCGCCTGCGAGCCCGGTGCGAATGCTGTCGGCGTGCAGGCTCTCGGGATGGCGCTCGAGAAATTCGACCGAGGCCCGACGCGCCTGCGCAGTTCGCCCGAGTGCGCGCAGGCTACGGATCCGCATGTAACGGGCTTCCTCGGTCAGGGAACCGCCCCTGCCCAGGTAGCGATCGAGGCGCTTGAGGGCGCTGCGCGGGCTGCTTAGCCGGTCAAGCTCGAGCCTGGCGAGCGGCACCAGGGCCGTGTGTGCCTCCGAGCTCTCGGGGAACGCACGGCCGAGCTTCCGATAGGCTGCGGCTGCAGCCAGCCACTGCCCTTGCTGCATGCTGTGGTGTGCATCGTGAAGCAACCCGATCACCGACAGTCTGCTGGCCGGTTTGGCAGGTGCGCGTCGTTCCTTTCTCACTATGGGGGTCGACCGCGCCGGCGGAGAGGGGACCAGCGGCTCGAACATGTCCGGGGTCAGCAATACGTGCTGCCCCGGCTGCGCAGTGAACGCAATTCTTGCTCGTACTGCCCGTCCAACACGTATCTCGGCGACATGACGTCCCGCAGGGATCAACGACGACAGCGGAGCCTGGCCGAGCGGCTTGTCGTCGAGCCACAGCGCTTCCCCGGATCCGAGCGCGCTCGCTTGCAGCGAGGCTGCATGGGGGCCCTTCCACAGCGATCCCAGATGCAGGGCACCCCATTCGCGTGACTCCGTTGTCCGTGTGACCGGCTTGATGTCGAGGCGATGCCTGCGCCGCACGGCCCGCCGGTGCGCTCGGACGACCTGTCCTTGCCGAGCTTGGCCGATGCGTACGCTTCCTTGCAGCACCGTGGTAACGACCCCTTGCGAGGCCTCCCTTACGTCCACCGTGAACGCCGTGCCTATCGCCGTCACCCAGGTGTCCGACGCAACGACCGAAAACCGATGGCCTTCGGGCTGCCGGGCAAGCACCGCGGCCGCCTTGCCGTCCAGCAGGGCCACCTCCCGATCCGGGCCGGAGAGCTTCGAGAGCCGCACGCTGGTGTGCCTGTCAAGGCACAGGTCAATGCCCGGGTCGATGGAAAGGCAGGCCAATCCATCGCCGGTCCGAACGAGCTGGCCCTGCGTGACCAGCGTGCCTGCTGCGCGCAGCGGCCTGCCGGCGACCGTAACCGATCCCGAGCCGTACACGAGCTCGCACCGAGAAGCTTGCTGCCGTGGAGCGTGGGAGTCGAAGGCAGGCGGGCCGAGCCAGGTCTCGACGTCCAGCCAGGGGAGCAGCAGCACGGCCGCTGCCGCTGCAGCCACGATCGCGCCAGTCCGCCAGCCAAACCGGAGCCGCCCGTGCACGCGCTGAGCACCACCCGGCTGCCTTTGGGTCCGGGATGCAGTCGCGTCTTGCGGTCTTGGTGGCAGCTGAGGCGCCCCGAGCGGCGCCGGCTCGAGCCCGGCCGAGCGGGGCTGCAGGCCGGACCCTGCCGGTCCGCTGGTCGTCCGGTCGAGCGCGCTCTTCACCAGATGCTCGAGCCCTTCCGGGCTTGCTCCCAGATCGGAAAGCTCTGCCAAAAGCTCCTGTTCGCGTCGCGCCAGCGGGTTGGTCTTCGTGTGCTCTAGGACGAATGCCTCTTGCTCGGGGGAGAGCTGTTCCCCGGCCTCCTGACGATCGACGAGCTCGGCCCAACGCTTGAAGTCTCGATCCTGCAAGAAGGTCATCCCGTCGCCTCCGCCCTGCGAGCCGCAGCTACCAGCTCGCGCTGCAGCAGTTTGCGCAGCCGCCTGCGCCCGTTGACCAGCCGATCCTTGATCGTGCCCACGGGTCTTTCGGCAAGCTCAGCGATCTCCTCGGTGGTGTAGCCAAGCGCGTGCTTGAGTACGAGCGCCTCGCGTTGCGCTGGAGTGAGCAGCCTCATGTGCTGCTCGACGCTTCGGAACACCCCCTGCCGTTCGATGCGAAGCTCCGCCCCGGAGTGCGGCAGGTTCTCGGGATCCAGGAGCGGTACGACGACGCCGGCCTTGCGCCGCTGCGCTCGAGCGTGGCGGAGTATGGTCCGGGCCGCGATGCGATCTGCCCAACGCTCGAGCGAGGACTCGTGTCGAAAAGTACCCGCCGCGCGCAGGATTTGGATCAACGCCGTCTGCGCCGCGTCTTCCGCCTCGCTGGCGTTGGCCATCAAGCGACGGCTCAGCCTGTGCACCCGTCCCACCAGGCGCAGCGCCAGGACTCGCTGTGCCTCCCGGTCCCCCGCCGCAACGCGCAGCATGAGGCGTAGGTCTTTGTCATGACCGGGCTGTGGTCCCGACTGGATCATTGCTCGCCCATTCCGCACAGCTGCCTGGGCCCGTTTCTCCTGTCTGGTTAGTGGTGCCATCGCGCAAGAATGGTCGGGAAGGCGCCTACTGCCCATAGGGCAGCCAAGCCAACCCCAACTCCAATGTGGGACGAAATCTGTAGGGGTCCAGCAGAACCTGCGGGGTGCTCAGCCGTCCGCTGGGGTCCCTTTCCGCTTCGGAAAACCTGATAAATGTGAAAAACATGTCGAGGGATCCTGCGAGGTAGAGCTCGAGACTCGCCAGGGGACGTAGCCCGATCCGCAGCCTCGGAGCCATGGCCCAAACTACGCGAGAGGTATCCGGCGTTGTCGATTCGTTCGGGACGCTGCGCCGCGTCACGAGCTCTCCTACCAGCGACATGTCGGCCGACAGGGTCAATGGACCGAGGCGGTTGCGAAGCCCAGCAAAAAACGCCAGCGGATGACGGCGCAGCGTCATCGACGTCTGTGGGAAATCCACGCTCAAAGCGGGGACCAACCAATACTGAACGCCTAGATAGTAACGACTTCGCAGCTCGGCGCCGATCGCAAATCGCGTGGTGCGCTGCCACTGGCTTGGTGCGTAGAGCTGCGGACCGTGGCCCACCGCGAAGACCATGCTCGTGTCTCTGCGGACGCTGATCCGGCGATAGACCGGAGCAGGCCGAGACACCTTCCTGGGTTGGGTGACCTTTTGGGCCGCCGCCTGCTTGGCCCGAGGCTGGGAACGGATGAATCGCCGCTGAACCGGCTGCATCCCGGGCCGGTGCCCGCGCAGCAGCGCCGACGTGGCCGATTGCGTGATGACCGACACGGCTTCGACCGCTGCGGCCTGGGCTTCGGACGTAGCCGGTATGCGTCGCACCAGCACGCGGTCGCCTTCCGGTGCAAACAGATACAGCAGCCAATCGCCGGATCGGTGCGCATCGAGCCAGAACACGCCCAGCACAGGCCGTTGCACAGCCCTGCGTCGAGCTTGCTCGATGCGCTCGTGCAGCGAGGCCTTCGCCACGGACTCGCGTTCCAGATCGATCCTCACTTTGGAGGCTGTCATCTGGGCATCGAGCGCTTCGCGCACGGCGGCGACAAGCGCGTCGTCGCTGCTCGAGTCGAGCTGGAACACGATCTGCCGAAAACGATCGTCGGTGTCGGACTGGCCGAGCGCCGGACGCCAGCTGAACAGGAGCGCGAGCAGGCCAGGCAACATGCAGGTGAGGCCCAAGCGCCCAAGACCAAAAGGAAAGCCATGGCCGGGTCGCGTGTCGGCGCCCCGGCCATGGCCTATTGTGCCGCGAAAGCGGTTAGCGGGTGTGCGTGGTGGCCCAACAATCCACCGTCGCGGCACTTGCTGGAGTGCTTGGTACGGTGACAGGCGACAGCGCACGTAATACCCCGCCCAAAACCAGCCGAGGCGCATGTGGAATGGCTGCCACCTGCTAATTGGGTAGTGGCGTTGCGGGGCCGAAACGGTCGGCGTCTTTCTTATCGTCCTGACCTTGCCTTTGCAGGACATGTTCTGATGGGCCTTTTACGGGGGCTCGGCCGGAAACGAGGCGAGGAACGCGTCCGACTCGCCCCACTGGACGGGCGTCAATGAACCGCCTCCAGCCAGGGTGCCCGCCACATAGATCCGGCCGGCCAGAGGCGAGATGGCGAGCGCGCGTCCCGCTTCCTCCCGCCCCCGGCTTCCATCGACGCGCAAGGTTTGGGGCCGGCCACGGACATCGTAGCGGGCCAGAAAGACATCGCTGTTTCCGGGGCCTCCGAGATTCGTGTGCTCCTTGCCCGAGAAGCGCACGTCCCCCTCCAGTCCGCCGGTGACGAGCACACTGCCTAACGCATCCACGGCGACCCCCCAACCGGTGTCGTCGCCCGCGGTGCTACCCAACAGCTTGGCCCAGGCCAACCTGCCGTTCGGTCTGTACTTGGCCACGAAAGCGTCATCCCATCCAACCGGGTCGTGAGGGCGGGATGCGCCGGCGATGGAACCGAAGCGGATCTTGCGCCCTGTGCTGTTGACGTAACCGGTCACGTACGCATTGCCGGCGAGGTCCATGGCCACGCTCTTTCCCCCTGACCGGGTCGCCTCATCGCCGACGCGCAGCGCCCAGCGCAAATCGCCGTCCCCTGAGTAGCGAGCCAGGAAAGCACTGCGCTCTGTGGAGCTGATCGCGTTCGTCGGGCCCGGGATCCCGCGGGATCCGAACGTCACGTTGGGACCCCAGCTGCGACCGGTGAGCACAACGTCGCCCGCCGGGCCAAAAGCCAGACCGCGTGCCTCGATATCGGCGTGCGGCCCGCCGGCGGTGACGATCCACTCACCGCCGCCAACAGCGTCGTACTTGGCCAGAAAAAGGGAGTCGTGCCAGCCATGCGGCGAAGTCACCCGGTTGGCACCGTCCCAGTAGCGCATCTCGCCTCGAAACGTCCCTGCCGCCGTGCAACCGCCATCCAGATTCGCCCCGATCGCTCGCGTTTCCTGGTTTCCGGTTCCGCGGAGCGCCTGAAACCACAGTAGCCTGCCGTCGCGGTCGAGCTTGGACACGAAACCGTCGACGACGTCGGGCCGTGTGGAGTGCACAGGTGGGACGCCTGGGGCCAGCCTGAGCTTGCCGGCGAAATAGCCTCCCAGACAGATGCTGTCGTCCACGGGGTTGACCGCCACGGCGAGGCCATTGGAGCAGGGGAGCGGGCGTTCCTCGTCGCTGCGCTGGCATTCGACCGTGGCGCTGGTCGTCACCCACGCGAACTCACCGCTGCCCTCCTTGTACTTGGCTAGGAAGAGGCTCGCGTGGCGGCGGCTTCCGGAGACCTGTGTTGTGCCAAAGGTGGCCATGGCCTCGTAGCGGCCGGTGACGACTGCGCCATCTGCGGTGACCGCCACGGAATTGGCCCGATCGTCCATTCGGCCTCCCGCAACGGTCACCCACTCGCCATGCGGCGGGGGCGCGGGCGGCGGAGCAGGCGGGGCGGTCGGTGGTGGTGTGGGGGGCGCCGATGCGCTTCCACTCGCGCTGGACCCCGGTTCCAGGTTGCGAATCACGACCAGGTCGGTTTCGGTCGCGCAGCCCAACGCGCTCGCAAGGAGGAAGACTTGCGGCAGCAGGGCGTTACCGATCGACAAGGCGGTTCGGGTCGACAAGGCACTCCCTAGTCTAGCGCAGCGAACGCCGAGCGCAGCACGGGCGGAGAAACCACAGCCTTTTCTTGGCTATCGACCAACTACGGACCTTCGGGAGCGCAGGTCTGCAGCCAAGCGTCGTCAGCGACGATGGGCGTTCCGATGGCCTGCTCGAGCCGCGCAAGGCTCGAGTTGGTATCGTGGATCGCCTGAAGGTGGCTGAAGCGCGCAGTGAAGTAGGCGCGCAGCGAGTCGACCAGGTCTCGCGCCTGAAGCGTTCCGATTTGATAGCCTTGGGCGACCGTAACGAGCCACTTGCGCGTGTCGCGGTGGCCGCGGCGCCAGGCCGCTAGCCGGCGTCGAGCATCGAGCAGAGCCTCCCGTTCAGCGGCGATCTGCAGCGAGATGCCGGTGAGTGCTTCTTGTGCTTGGGCGCGTGTCTCGGCCAGCTGCCGGGATGCTCGTTCGACCCGGTAGTGGTTACCCCACAGGTCCAGTGACCAGCGGGCCGCCAGTCCCGCTCCCAGCGCGTTGTAGTTGGCGGGATCGACGACGAACGGATTGGTCTGATTCGTCACGCCCGGGGTGTGGCTTCTCGAGGCCTGCACGGTGAGTGCCAGATCGGGGAGGTAGCCGGCCCGTTCCGCTCGCAGTTTAGCCTCCCGGGCCTCGACGGAAGTGCGCAACATGCCAGCATCGGGTCGATGCGTCCGCGCCATGTCGAGGTGCCAGCCGAGCGATTTCGGCTCGGTCGCAATCGGCTCCAGCGGACAATCGGGTACCGTTATCTCGTCGAGGCCCGTGAGCAGGGTGAGCGCCGCGCGGGAAGTCTGTTCCAGGCGGCGTGCCTCCGAGCGGCGCGCGTCCACTTCGCTCAGCGCTGCCGCGAGTCGGTAGCGATCCAGCACGTTGGCATCGGAGTCGCCCTGCTCGAGGCGCTGTTCGAGCAGCGCCACCCCACTCTCGAGCTTGGCACGTCCCTCCGCGATCATTTGCAGCGTGTCCAGGGCGAACTGCAGCCCGAAGTAGGCTCTGCGTACGTCGCTGCGCAGTCGTGCGAGAACCTGTTTGCGCTTGTGAGTGCTTGCGCGCACGCCCGCTCGGGCCGCTTCGCGCGCGGCGCCAAGCTTGCCGAACGTCCACAGCGGAATGGCCCCCTGCAAGCCAACCTGGACCATGGGGCCCCAGGGGTTGGATAGCGGAAGCTGCGAGTCGCGGCTCAAGAGGGGGTGGCCGCTGACGTTTGGTACGAGCGAGAACAGGCTGGTGACGTTCAGCTGAAAGAAAGGCGATACCCAAGCCTCGGCGAGCTTGGCCTCGGCCGCCGCGATTGCATGGGCGCTTGCCTTCAAACCGGCGTAGTTGTGCTCCGCAAGCCCGAGCAACTGGTTCAGATCCATCGCTGCAGGCTTGTCCTCGCTGGCCAGGGCAGCGGGGCACCATGCCAGCAGGACAAGCGCAACAACGAGGACACAACGGCTTCGAGGCGCCCGGCCGGCAAGGCGCGCCGCCGCGCGAATGCTCGGTGTGGTTGAAGGCGGCGAAACATCGCTGAGCGGACTGGATCGGAGTCGAAATGGCAACGTTATTCTGGCCCGACGCTTTACTTTGTCTTTTTCGAGCGCCGCTTCTTCTTCGGGCGGCCCTTTCCAGAATTGTAGCGCTGGATGAGCATATCGGTAAGATCCAGATTAGACGGCACCCACATGACGCCTGCCTCGTTGCGTTCCACGATCAGTGCGTAGCCCTGCGATTGTCCGATGCGGCGGAGAATGCCTCGCATGCGCTCGATGATGCCCTTGGTGAGCTCCGCTTCCTTTGCAGCGAGCTCACGTTGGTATTCGACGTACACTCCCTGCAGCTCGACTGCCGCCTTCTGATAACCCTCGAGCCGCTTTTGCAGGGCCGTCTTGGACAGCACGTCCTTTTGCTTCTCGAGCTCTTCCTTCATGCTCTTGATGGCCTTCTGCTTCTTGTCGAGGACTTTCTGTCGTTTGTTGAATAGCTTCTTGAGCTGTGCCTTGGCTTTGCGTCCGTCCTCGGTCTCGTTGATGGCACGCTGGATGTCCACCACGGCGATTCTGCTCTGCGCGGCAGCGCTTCCACAGACGCATGTCAGCAGCAGTGTGCCCATCGCGAGCAGGCCGCGGCGAGCTCGTCTTGCTCCACGGTGCGGCAGTCGGAAGGTCGTCATACCAGTTCCTTTCGTGGCGGCTAGCTACACGCAGACTGCCACAGCGTCAAGCCTGGTGGTGAGCCCCTATGGGGTGCGGGTCAGGGGTCACCACGACCCTGAGACGCCATCGGAAGGACGAGGATTCAGAAGGGATTGCCAATCGTGAACTGGAAATCCATCTTCTTTTCGCCCATGGCGACGTTCGGCCGCAAGGGTAGGCCCCATTCGAAACGCAGCGGGCCCATAGGCGAGAACCAACGGAAACCGAAGCCCACCGACTTGCGCAGCGCCAAGGGATGAAACCCGCATGGATCGGCGGCCGCTGCGGCCTGCGGGTGTTGGATGTTGGCCTTTGGGACCTGACACAGTTTGCTTTCGATGTTCCAAGTGTTGCCGGCGTCGAAGAACAGGACCCCGCGGATTCCCACGGCCCGGATCAGCTCGAATTCCAGCTCCACGTTGGTATAAAGCTGAATATTGCCGCCGAACGGCAGGCCACCGGCGGGAACGAAGCCGGTGGGGTCTGGATTGGTCGTCAGGCCGGCACGGGGTCCCAGGGAGCGGAAGAGAAAACCCCGAACCGTGTAGATGCCTCCGAGGAAATAGCGCTCGGAGATCGGTACGCCAGTCTTGGACAGCGAGCCGATCAGCGCGAAGTTGGTGTTGGTCTTGAAGACGAGCCCCCCAAGCACGGGATAATAGAAACGGAGGAAGAATTGGGGGCGCAGGAACGATATCTTCGACCCGATCAGGCTGTGGGCGAGCTCTACCGAGGCCTGCGTGTACACCCCGTCGGTTGGAAACAACCGATTGTCGCGCGAGTCCCAGCCGAGCATCAGACGGATCGAGCTGAGATTGCCTTCGCGGAAGTTGTTGGACAGGTTTGCCAATGTGGTCAGGTTCCAGGCCTGCGTGCCCGCGAAGCCTGCACTGGTGCTCGCTCGAATGTTCACGTTTTCCAGGCGATAGTTGACGAAGAGCTGCAAGTTGTCGTGCACGATCGGATGGCCGAGCATCACGGCGGCGCCGGTCGAATCGCGGTTGAAGTCCTGAAACTGAAGGAGGTTCTTGAAGCCCTCGAGCGAGAGCATCCAGCGCGTCTCGTACAGATACGGCTCCATGAACTGCAGCTGCATGATCTGCCGGATGCCTGACATCTGCAGCTGCAGGCTGACTGTCTGACCACGTCCGAGAAAATTCTGCTGCTGAATCTGGGCGTTGAAGATGAAGTTCTCGATCGAAGACAGGCCCATGCCGATTTGAAAGGTTCCGGTTGCTCGTTCCGTGACCTCGAAATTGAGCACGATGCCGTCCGAAGCGCTGCCTTCCTCCTCGGCCACGCTCACGCTCTCGAAGTAGCCCAAAGCCTGCACACGGTTCTTCGAGAGCTCGATCTTGGTTCGGCTGTAGAGCTCACCTTCGACGATGCGAAGCTCGCGGCGAATCACCAGGTCTCGCGTCTTGGCGTTGCCTTTGACGTTGATCCGCTCGATGTGAACGACCGGTCCACGCTTGATCTGCACGATCACGTGGACGACTTTGCGTTCCGGCTCGAGCTCGGTTTGCGGTGAGATGTCGACCTTCGCGTAGCCGTGGTCGTGATAGAAGGTCGTGATATCGAGTAGGTTTTTGGCGATGGTGGAGCGACTGAACCAGTCACCAGGATCGAGGTCGATCTGCTCGCGCAGCCTCCGGCGACCCGCGAGGGGCGTGGTCTCTTCGCCGGTCTCATCGATCTCGAGGATCCGCAGGCGCCCCACGCGATAGCGCGGTCCCTCGCGCACCGGGACGGTGATGTCGATGTGGCGCCGGTCAGGGGTCAACTCGATGCGCGGGTCGCCCACCTGGATCGTGAGGTAGCCGTGATCGTAGTAGAGCGCTTGCAGTCGGTTGATGTCTTCGTCGAACTGCTCGCGCTTGAAGGTGTTGTTGGAGGTTATCGCCGACAGGGCGCCTGTCTCGCGAGTTTGCATGTACTGCTTGAGCTCGGTGTCGCTGAGGTGCTCGTTGCCGGCGAAGCGCACCCGCCGCACCGTGACCTCGTCGCCCTCCGTGACGGCGAAGACAACCTCTACCTCGTTGCGCGGCAGCTTCTTCAGCCGATAGTCGATATTGGCCAGAAAGAAGCCCTTCTCCGCGTAAAGGTCGCGCAGCTTGCCTACGTGCTTGCGCACATCGGGGACGGACAGCACGGCCCCCTCCTGCAAGGTCACCTTCTCCTGCAGGGTCTTTTTGTCGACCTCGTCGTTGCCCTCGAAGACGATGCGACCGATGGCGGGTCGTTCCTTCACGCGAAACAGGAGGTCGACCTCGCGTCCGTCGGCGTCCGCTTCGACCACGATGTCGTCGAAGTAGCCCAGCCTCCATAGGGCCTTCAGGTCCCGGGTGACTTCCCCATCGGTGCAGGGGAGGCCGGCGCGCAGCTTCACGGTAGCCCGGATGTCCTCTTCGGCCACGCGCCCCTGACCGAGAACACGGATCGTGCGGATGCGCCGCCCGTGGCATACGGTGCGGGGAATCGGCGGTGCCACGCTGGGCTCGTAGCTATCCTCGCTCTGCGCGCTGCTGTCACCCGCCGGTCGCCCGCGTCCGGCTTGCGTGGGTGTGGGCTGCGCCGCCGCGGAAACGGCAAGGCCCCAGCAGCCGATGAGCAGGCCCGCGCGCAGCAGGACGGTGTTTGCACTCGCTCGCGACACTCTCGGGATTCTCGTCGTCGGGTCGCTGCGGTCTCGCTGAAATCCAGCGCAGCATCGTATCCTTGCTTGCCCCGCTACAACACGAGGATCTGCTGCCGGCACGGCCTCGGCCCGGCGGCCCGGGACGCGCGCCGCCCTATAGCTCGGGCCCCCTCGGCGGGTCAATAGGAGCTCGCCTCTGGTCGCGTTCGATTCGGCCATCGCGCATGTGAACCACGCGGGGCATCTGTCGGGCAAAATCTGCACTGTGCGTCACTATCAGAAAGGTCGTGCCTCGGCGACTATTCAGGCGAAAGAACAGGCCATGGATGGCCTTGCTCGTGTTGCTATCCAGGTTGCCGGTGGGTTCGTCGGCCAATACCAGCTTGGGCCGCATCACGATCGCGCGGGCGAGGGCCACGCGCTGCTGCTCGCCTCCGGACAGTTCCCCAGGGCGGTGGGAGAGCCGGTGATCAAGACCGACATCGCTCAAGAGGTCTCGCGCATGCTGCTCCAGGGCACGTCCCTGACCGCCGCGGATCAGTCCCGGCATCATCACGTTTTCCAGGGCCGTGAATTCGGGAAGCAGATGATGGAACTGGAACACGAAACCGATGCTTTGGTTGCGGAAGTCCGCGAGCCGCGAGCTGGAGTAGCGGGTCACATCCTGGCCCTCGTACAAGATGCGTCCCGCCGTTGGCAGATCGAGCGTTCCCATCAGATGCAGCAGCGTGCTCTTGCCAGCGCCCGAGGGGCCCACGACACACAGCATCTCGCCGGCCTCGATGCTCAGGTCGATTCCCCGAAGGACATCGATCTCGTGCCCTTCATGAATGAACCGCTTGGCGGCGGCCTCTACCACGACCAGGGGTGTGGCCGGTGACTTGTTTCGGGGGGGATAGGACACGCCCGAGCGCACTTCCGCCGCGAGGATTTCGTTCGAAGATCTCGCGTCCGGCAACGCGGTCGCAACGATCGAGCTGTCTTGAGGAGACTCCTTACTCATGGCGCAGCGCATCAACCGGTCGCAACCTGCTGGCCAGCAAGGCAGGGTAGATCGTAACCAGCAAGCAGACCGCAACCGATGCCACGCCCACGGCGGCAAACTCCATGGCGTCCGTGTGAATGGGCAGGCGGTCGATGTAGTAGACTTCGG
>JAKSBK010000160.1 GCA_022361155.1 Pseudomonadota bacterium | reverse complement strand
GCCAGCAGCACGTCAAGGGCGTCCGGGCGGCCAGCCATCTCTACGCGCGCAACGCCGCCTGAACGAGCCACTTGCCGGTCGCGATGCTCTCCAGTGGGGCAGCCGTGAACACGAGTGGAGCGCCCGGAACCGGGCACCACTTGCTCCAAACGCGGACGCCGGCTTGTGCGTCCTGCTTGCCCTGCCCATCGGACCCGTGACCATCCCGACAGCCCCGCGTCGGACCTCGCCTGAACTGGCATTTAATGGGTGTCCTGTACACCGCGGCCTGAGGCGACGGCCGCCATCGCGTTGGACGGTGGTAGGCGCCATGGGTTGCGCTTCCGCTGCTCGGCATGCCAGGCGGCTTGCGAGCACGTGGGTCTCGCATTCTCGCTGGTCCTGGAAGAAAAAATGGCGCTGGGATTGGCCGCCCCGCCAAGGGTGCGTGTTCCGGTTGAAAGCCTTGGTGAGCAAGAGCTTGTGGAACACGCGATCAAGGAGCGCACCGAGCGGGCGCAGGACGAGAAAATGGCGCTGAGCTCCTCCGAGCCAACGCGACTCTGGACGGACTACACGATTACAAGTCGGGTATCGGGCAAGACCTACCGGCTGGCGCTCAGGGGCTGGCAGCGTGGAGAATCGTATTGCTCTTGCCCCGACTTTCGCACGAACACACTGGGTACCTGCAAGCACATCCTGCATGCCTTGCGCAAGTTGGAGCGCCGTTTTCCGGCCAGCGTCCGCCGGCGGCCCTACCGGAGAACCGCCATCTCCGTCCATCTTCGCTACGGCGAACAGATCGAGCTGCGCATGGGTCTGCCCGATGACTTGCCCGCATCTGCACGCAAGCTCGTTGCCCCCATGCGCGACAGGCCCATTGACGACCTACGCTTGCTGCTGCGCACCGTGCAGAAACTGGAGACGATCGGAACCGAAGTCACGATCTATCCAGACGCCGAGGAGTACGTTCAACGACGTCTGCTTCAGAGGCGCATCGAGCGCACGGTTGGGCAAATCCGCGAAAACCCCAGCCGGCATCCGCTTCGCACCAGGCTGCTGAAGGTGGAGCTGCTGCCGTATCAACTCGACGGCATCGCCTTTGCGGCCGGTGCAGGACGGGCGATTCTGGCCGACGACATGGGGCTCGGCAAGACCATCCAGGGGATTGGAACCTCCGAGCTGCTGGCCCGACATGCAGGCGTGCGCAAGGTGTTGGTGATCTGCCCAGTATCGCTCAAAACGCAGTGGAAGAACGAGATCACCCGCTTTTCGGATCGCGACTGCCAGCTCGTGATCGGAAGCGCCAAGGAGCGCGCCGAGCAATACGACAACGAGTGCTTCTTCACGATCTGCAACCCCGAGCAGATCTTGCGGGATCTGGGACCGATCGAACGCACGAACTGGGACCTGATCATCCTCGACGAGGGTCAGCGCATCAAGAACTGGGAAGCGAAAACCACGCGCGCGATCAAGGGGCTGCGCTCACTCCTTGCGCTGGTGCTGTCCGGTACGCCGCTCGAGAACAACCTCGGGGAGCTCTACTCGGTGGTGGGCTTCATCGACGACCGCAGGCTCGGACCGGCCTTCCGCTTCTTCAACCGGCACCGTGTGGCGGACGAACGTGGCAAGGTGCTCGGATACAAGAACCTGGCCGAGTTGCGGCGGCACCTGCAACCCGTCTTGCTGCGACGGACGCGCGAGTCGGTCATGAAAGATTTGCCTCCGCGAACTACCGAGATCGTCCGCATCACGCCCACGGAGGAACAGCTCGACGTGCATGGCACCAACATGCAGATCATCCGCGCGATCATGCGTAAAGAGTACATGTCAGAGATGGATCTGCTCCGTATGCGAAAGGCGCTGCTGGTTTGCCGGATGGTGGCCAACAGTACCTTCCTGGTGGACAAGCAGGAGCCGTCGTACTCGAGCAAACTGCAGGAGCTCGATGGCTTGCTGGCCCGACTTGGGGCAGAAGAGGGTCGCAAGATCGTCTTGTTTTCGGAATGGACGACCATGCTCGACCTCATCGGCCCCAGCTTGGAGCGGCACGGGCTGGGCTACGTGCGTCTGGACGGTTCCGTGCCCCAGAAGGCTCGCCAGCCACTGGTGCAACGTTTCTGCGACGATCCGGCCTGTAGGGTCTTCGTCACCACCAACGCGGGCTCCACCGGCCTGAACCTGCAGGTGGCCGATACCGTGATCAACGTAGACCTGCCCTGGAATCCCGCAGTGTTGGAGCAGCGCATCGCCCGTGCCCACCGTATGGGGCAGCGGCGTCCGGTTCATGTCTTCGTGCTTGTCACCGAGGGCACGATCGAGGAGAACCTATTGGGGACGTTGTCGGCGAAGCAGGAGCTTGCGCTCGCCGCGCTTGACGCGAATTCCGAAACCGATACCGTCGACCTGTCCGTTGGTATCGAAGAGCTCAAGGCTCGCCTGGAAGTGCTGCTTGGCGCAAGGCCCGATGCACCGCTGGACGCGAGTGAGAAGGCGCGCCAGCAGGAACGCGTGCAAGCGCTGGTCGAACGCAAGCGGGTCGCTCGCGCGGGTGGCCAGCTTGTCAGCGCCGCGTTCGGTTTTCTTAGCGAGATGTTCCCTCCCGCCCAAGAAACCGAAGAGTCCCGGCAGCTCGCTGGATTGATTCGGGGTCGGCTTGAAGACTGCGTGGAGCGCGACGCGCAGGGTGTCTATCATCTGAACGTGACCTTGCCCGACCCAAAGGCCCTGGACGACCTATCTCGCTCTCTTGGCCGGCTGCTGGCACACCCCGAGGGAGGCGGCGCGACCTGAAGCCTCGCCTCGGGCGGCGATGACATGGCGGCGATGACATGGCGGCGATGACATGGCGGCGATGACATGGCGGCGATGACATGGCGGATTTGCCACGTGGCAAGTTTGCCACGTGGCAAGTTTGCCACTAACCTGAAGCCATGTTTCGCACCAGCCTGCCCGTCACCGCGCTCGATTTCTACGATCGCGAAGAGCCCCTGGCTCGACTCGCACAAGTGGTGCAGGACCTCGGGAAGGGCGTGCCGCGCTGGGTCGCGATCGTGGGATCGCGCAAAGTGGGGAAAACCAGCCTGCTGTGGGAGGCCTCGCGACGAGCGGAGCGGTCTGATCTGCGTTTCGTCACGCTTGACGTGATGGAAACGCTGCCGATCTCGCCGGCCTTTTTTCGACGCTACGCGCTGCGGGTGCTGGATCGGGTGCTCGCCCCCCTGCTCGGCGCGTCTGTGGAGACGCTGGCGGAGCATGGTACGCTTGCACGCGACACGCTGCTGCGTTCCGACACCTTCGAGGCCCTCGGACGCGATCTCCGGGCAGACATCCTCGCGCTCTTCGATCCCGGCGCTGGTGCGGAGTACGAGCGAACCGCACTCGCCTTGCCGGAGCGCCTGGCCGAGTCGCTGGGATTGTGGGTCGTGGTAGCCATCGACGAATTCCAGGAGCTCGCGTCCACCGGCAGCCGCAGCTTGCGCGATGAGCTCTTGCAGAGGATCCGAAGCCTGTGGCAGCAGCACAAGCGCACGACCTACGTCATCTCCGGTTCCGCCCGCAGTATGCTGACGGAGCTTGTGACCGCGCAGCACTCGCCTTTCTTTCAACACTTCGACCTGATGGAGCTCAGCGCCTTCGACCAAGACGACGCCGTGCGCTTGCTGGTCGAGCTCAGTCCCCCAGGGCGCCGGATCCCGGAGACGCTCGCGCGCAGCGCCGCCCGTGTGCTGGGCGGACACCCGTTCTATCTGCAGCTCTTGGGTGAAACGCTCACGAGCGCGGCTCCGCCGTACGACGAGCAAGCGCTGAAGTTGGCCCTGCAGCGGCTCGTGTTCTCGGCCACAGGGCGTCTGGGCTTGTACTACCAAAACGAATTCGCGCGGCTCGTGGGGCGCTCGAGCACGCTGGCAGCCACACTGGAGGCCCTGTCCGAGGGCCCCTGCCGCCTGACCGACATCGCCAAACGAATCGGCGCAAGCAGCGGTGCGATGGCGCGCTACCTCGAGCGGCTCGGCGACGCCGCACGCAAGCTGCCCGACGGTCGCTATGCACTGGCCGATGCCACCTTCGGCATGTGGCTCAGCTGGCGCAAGCCGGGCGGTAGCGTGGTCCCCATGCGGGTCATTGGTGACGAAGCGGAGCTGCGCGTAGCGGAGCACCTCGCGAGCCTGGGCTTCGACCTAGTCTACCAATCGCGAGCGTCCCGCGGCGCCTTCGACCTGCTCGCGACCCGGGCCGCGCACCAGCTGGGCATCCAAGTCAAACGCAGCGCGTTGCCGCTGAGCTTTTCCCGCACCGCATGGAGCCGGATGGCCGCCGACGCCAAGCACCTCCAGTGGCGCTGGGTCGTCGCCGCCGTTTCGCCCCGGGGCGAGGTGTCCATGCTTGACCCCGCAAGAGCGCGCAAGGGCCGGAACATTCGCCTCGCCAAGGGCGCCACCATCGATAATCTGCTCGCGTGGATCGACGCTTGAGGGTCCGTGGCAAGCGGTGTTAGGATCGGGCCCTTCACGACGGGGTAGCGCGTGGCACGACAGAAGCGAGCAGCTCTGGAGCGTCAGTTGGGGATGTGGCTTCCTGAAAGAGCTCGACGAGCTGCTCGCGCGCGCCCAGCACCGCGATCGCGACATCTCCTTGCCCAAGACCCCGCTCGCCCAGCACCCCGAGATCAGCGCAGTGCTCGACGCCGCCATCCGAGCCCGCCGCCGGGCCCAAATCCGCTACCGCGGCACCCGCGACAGCGCCCCCAAGCCCCGCACCATCGAGCCCGCCGCGCTGCGCCTGGCCGGCCGCGACCTCTACGTCATCGCCTACGATCTCGAGCGCAACGCCTGGCGCACCTTCAAGTGCGCCCGCATCCGCCACGCGCTCCTG
>JAKSBK010000159.1 GCA_022361155.1 Pseudomonadota bacterium | reverse complement strand
CGCGCCACCTCGGCCGGCCGCGCCGCCCTGCCCGCCCACTCCGCTCTGGCCCCCGCCCCGACCGCCCCAGCCGGCGCCAGCGGCGCCTTGGCCGGTGCCGGCGATGCCCCAGCCACCGCTGCCTGCCGGGGCGCCAGACCCGCCCTGCATGCCCGCCACACCCATCGCGCCGCCCTGTTCACCACCCTGTCCACCGCCCCAGCCCCAGCTGCCTCCTGCGACACCCCAGCCGCCCTGAGCGGCCACCCCTCCGCCCTGCTGCCCCCCACGGCCCGCGTTACCGAGCATGCCGCCCTGGGCTGCGCCGCTCTGGCCGCTCCCCGAGCCGCCGGAAACTCCAGCCCAGCCGGTCCCGGAGCGACCGCCCGTGACACCCCCGCCAACACCGCCTGCTCCCGGCCCCAGGCTGCTGGTCCGGGCGCCGCAGCCCTGAAACGTCGTACCGGAGGTGGCCAGCAGCACTGCTGCAAGCAGCTGGTGGAGTCTGCTGATCCTGGAGGGCATGAGGCGCACCGATCTAGGGATTGGTTGGAGCGTCTACCGGGGGTACTGGCTCGATGGCACCGCTCCCGTTGCTGTAGATGAAGCCGTCGTCGGTCGCCTCGACCGAGTAGAACAGCGAGTAGGTGTCGCAGCAATCGGCCGGGTTGGGGTGAGCGTTGCACTGGGGAATCGCCGGTTTTCCACCGGCTGGGCCTCCGGGCAGGACCCAAACATTGAGAAAGCGCTGCTGGCCGGCTGCGCCCTGGCAACGTACATCGATCGGCACATTCCGTAGGTCGGCCATCCCACCTCCCACGGGCGTCGCTTCGGTGCGGAAGGTGACGAGGCGCGGCGTCATCGGGTCCTCGTCGTGGTCGATCCCGCAGCGCTCGGCACTGTCCGACCAGCAGTAGTTCACTACGTAGGCCTCCAGGTTCAGGCTGGCCTCGGTGCGCAGGACGACGCGGCCGCGGAGGTAGTCCTTGCCGGCGACGCACGTGGCCGGGATCACGAAGTGATCGTAGTCCGGACACAGCGAGCTCGCGTTGCCGATGCAGTCGACGCAAATCCCAAGAGCGGGATCGCAGACGTTGCCCGGGGTGCAATTTGCGTTGCTCTGGCAGCTCGTGACCTCACCGAAGGGTTGCGGGCGAACCGAGCTGGGCTTGGGAGCCAATCGGCCCGTGATGCGCAAGGTCGAGGCGGATACCGGTAGCTGCGTGCCAGGGAAGTGGTCAGGGTGATCTCCCGCGCCTTCGCTGTTGCCGGGACAGCTGGGCCGGGGCGGCTGGGGCCAGTTATCAACGTCACAAGGGACTCCGTGATCGAGCGCGCGAGCCACGTACAGATTCTTGGCCGCACTGTAGATCCCTTGGTAGTCCCCGGCTCGGAGGATGAGCGAGTTGACGTGCCGCGCCAGGCGGCAGGCTGCTCGCGGATCCCATCGTATGGGCTGCCCGTTCACCTTGACGTAGATCGGGCTCGTCTGGGCGTGCTGCGTGCGCAGGGTCACCCACGAGCTCGCATTGAAGTATATGCCGCATGTACTCGATCCGGTGCCGACCCCGAAAAACCCGCTGCATGGCGTGAACGGCAGTCCGTTGACCAAGACCTCGACCCACCCGGGCTTGATGTTGTTCCAGGTGGCGCCGAAACTGACCACGGTGCCGGGGGCGATGTCCACGGTGTCCCCAATATTCTTGTCGGGGCTGGGGACGTAGAGATTCGCCCAACTATCGCCGTGCACGGGGTCCTCGGCGCCCGCAACCAGCACGGTGCGTCCTCGCTTGAGGGCGTCCGTGTACTTGGCAAACGTGCAACAGGCAACCCTGACCGGAGTGAAAATCGAGGCAACCGGAAAGGTAGCTGGCCGATAACGAAGGCATGCTTGCTCGCTGCGTGGTAGCCGGTCAGACGGTGCTGGTCAGTCGTCGTTGCGATGATAGACGATTCTTGCTACGTCCCGATGAACGCATCAATCAGGTACTGCTCTACTGTTTGGCGGTGTTCGCCAACAAGTACGGGGTGCTCGTTCATCAGTTTTCGGCGATGAGTAACCACATCCATGGAACGTACACCGACACCCGCGGGGTATTGCCTGACTTCCTGCGTGACTTTGGCAAGGAAACCGCTCTTGCACTGAAGCACCTGCGACCCAAGCGTGGCTGCTGGTGGGACTCCGATGAGAAACCCGCAGTCCAAGCCCTGCTGACTGAAAGCTCAATTCTGGACAAAATGGCGTACGGGTACGTGAATCCGACCGCCGCCGGACTGGTTTCAGACCCCGAACAGTGGCCAGGCGTCAATCTCGCACCCGAGCAGGTCGGCACCTGCATCCAGGTCGAGCGACCCGACTTCTACTTCAAGAACGAAACCAAGTTTCCCGAGCGCGTGACCCTGCACATCGCGCCTCCCCCGAGCTTTGACGGCCGGGTCGAATGGCTCAGGCAGGCGGTACGCAACGTGGCCAACGAGGCTATCGCACAGGCAAGGGCCAAGCTGCGCGCGGCAGGACGGTGGTTTCTTGGCGTGCGAGGGGTCGTCACGACCGACCCGTACGCGCGGCCCGGGAGCGAAGAGCGAGCGCAGGCGTTTATCCCGGCGCTGGCAGCCCGGAGCGCCGAGGCGTTGCG
>JAKSBK010000158.1 GCA_022361155.1 Pseudomonadota bacterium | reverse complement strand
CCCCCGCTCGCCCCCGCCACCGCCGGCAGATCCGCTTCGCTGCCTGCCCCCGTGCCACCACGCCCTACTCGACCCCCGCTCGTCCCTGCCACCGCCGGCAGATCCGCCTCGCTGCCTCGCGCGCGGCCGCCCGTGGCCGCCGGCGCATCGCCGCGCAAGGCGGTGCCAAACGTGCCGGCTGGCATCCGCCGCTTTGGCTTCGCGGGCTCACCAAAGGCTCCCTTCGCTGCCGTGCGGGCGACGGGTGCGGCCGGCTTGTTGCTGCCCGCAGGGGGAGGAGGCAGCGGCAGGCGAGGCAAGCCTTCCGCCTTGGCGCCCTTCTCCGTCCCGAGGTGCCGCGCGCTGGCTTCGCTTCGCTGCGGCGTGGAAGGCTGCGCGGCTAGCTGGTTTGCAGGGGACCGGGCGCTCGCTTCGCTTCGCTGTGCCGCCGGGGGCCGCACCGGGAAGGAGTGACCGCACTTGGGACAGCGCATCCGCATGCCGCCCGGCGGCAGGCGGCGAGAGTCGACCTGGTAGGCGGCGCTGCACGACTCGCATCGAACCTCAAGCATCAGAGCCTCTGAGCCGACGCCTCGCTCCGTGAGAGACGGGCGGCATGTCGCTTCCCTTCCCGGGGCTTTGGTACCCGGCTAACACCCCAATGATACGTGCAAGTATGCCGTAGCTTGACGGCTGACGTCAGCAACCGGTAGTTTTTGCACTGGGGAGGTGCACCTGGGCGCCATCTGTCCGCCCTGACTGTTGCCAGAGGAGGGAATCGCGTTGAAGCGTACGGTGACGTTGGAGATAGCAGGCTCGAAGTACAGGCTGGTGGCTGACGCCGACGAGGATCGGCTTCAGAAACTGGCTGCGATGGTGAACGAGCGCGTGCACGAGCTCGGCTCGGGCAGCACCCGGGTCGCGTCGCCGGCGCAGCTGCTGGCGCTGACCGCGCTTGGCCTGGCCGATGACCTGCTAGCCACCCAAGGCAAGCTGGCCCGCGTGCGGGAACTGACCCATGAGACTATCAGCAAGGCGATAACCCGGATCGACCGCCAGATCGTGGTCCCAGGCGCCGTGGACTCCCAGGCCGGGGCCATCGACCCTCAGGGTGAGAGCGCGCCGAACGCAGAGCCCAGCGGAGCGCCCGATTGAGCCAGCTTGCCTTGAGCTGCGCCGTGCCGAGCCCGAGGAGCCGGGGGGGTACCCATAGCTGATCGCTCAACCACACCGCCTCCCATGAAGGCTGACGTGTCCGCCCAGATCCTGGTCGTGGACGATTCGCAGCTCTTCGCAGACAGCATCGCTCGGCGCTTGCGGCATGTGGGCCACCAGGTGGTGACCTGCGCTGATGGAGCAGGAGCCCGGGGTCAGTTGGGGCGGCAAGCGTTTGACGTGGTCGTGCTCGACTACCACCTGCCAGACGCACAAGGACTCGAGTTGCTCGATGAGCTGTTGAGCTCCGCTCCCAACGCGGTCTTCCTCGTGGCTACGGGCCAGCCCGAAGTGAGCGTAGCCGTGGAGGCGATCCGGCGGGGAGCCGAGGACTACGTGCAGAAGGGCAGGGACTTCGACGAGTGCCTGGTGCGCATCGAGCGCGCGGCCGAAATCGCCCTGCGCAAGCCGAACCGCTTCGCACGCAAGACCAACCTGGGTCTGTTGGGCGACAGCACACCCATGCGCAAGTTGCGCGAGCACGTGGACCGATTGCGAGGCGGCGACGACCGCAACATGCTCATCCTGGGGGAGACGGGTACCGGCAAGAGCAAGCTCGCACAAGCCGTGCACGAAGCCCACGGCCGCGGCCCGTTCGTGGAGATCGACTGCACGACCATCCCGGCCACCTTGGTGGAGAGCGAGCTGTTCGGCCACGAAAGGGGCGCGTTCAGCGGCGCCACGGCGGCCAAGCGTGGACGCATCGAGGCCGCGATGGGCGGCACGCTGTTCCTCGACGAAATCGGCGAGCTCAGCCTGGAGGTACAAGCCAAGCTGCTGCGGCTGATCGAGAAAAAGGAGTTCAGCCGCGTGGGCGGCACCCACACCCGAGCGCTGCCGGCACGTATCATCACCGCCACCCACCGAAACCTCGCCACGGCGGTAGCCGCAGGCCGGTTCAGGCAGGACCTACGCTATCGCCTGGAGGTGTTCGTGCTGCAGGTGCCTCCGCTTCGCGACCGAGGCGGTGACGTGATCCTATTGGCGTCGCACTTCGCCGCAGAGCGCGCTCGGATGGACGGCCGGCGCACACCAACGCTCAGCCCCGACCTCAAGCAGGCACTGCTGCGCTATCGCTTCCCTGGCAACGTGCGAGAGCTCAGGAACATGGTGGACCAGGCCACGCTGCTCGCCGAGGGCCGAATGGAGCTGCGGGTGGAGGACTTCCCGGTGTTGCTGGCCGGTCCCTGGGGCGGGGGGCCGAGCCTTCAGGCTCCGGAAGCGCTGGACCCGCTAGCTGGCGAAAACGAGCCTGACGCGTGTGCCGCACAGCGGGCCGTCGATGAGCAACAAAGCACAGGCACTAGGCTGGCTGAGATCCGAGGGCGTCGGCAACGGGACGACAAGCAGGCCGTGATTCGTGCGTTGAAGCAGACCGGCGGCAATGTGGCCGCGGCGGCGCGCCGGTTGGGTATGTCGCGACACGCGCTGAGCCGTCGCATAGCGAAGCACAAGCTGCGCTGACTCCCACGCCCGCCGCGGCTCGGTCAAGCGCCCGAGCGCGCGGCAGCGCGCGCACGTGAGCGTTCGTGATCGCACCGTTCCGCGCGCGCTCGCCCGACTCACAGGGTCTCACCCGGGATCACGCTTGGCACGAGATCACTGAGTATTTCCGACACAGCAGATCTGGATCAAACGTGATCCAAACATGGCGCGCACTTTGCGTAAGTTTCCGTCGACACTGGAGGCGTAGCCATGACCAAGCGAACCAAGAAGATGGCGTGGAGCAACGAAGAAGCTCGGGAGGCGCTCGAACGCTACGAGATGATTGTGCGAATGACGGCCCGTCGTCTGAAGCCCGTTGCTGCATTGGGTCAAGCCCTCGACGAGGACGACTTGTGCTCCGAGGGACGCGTCGCCGTACTCGAGGCGCTGAGCACCTACCAGGGGTTCGGTATCGAAGAGCATACCTGGGTCCGCACCCGGGTGCGCCAGCGCATGATCGACGCGATCCGCCGGCTGGACCTGCGTAGCCGCGATGAGATGCGCCTGGCGGTGCGACATGCCGCAGGACAGACCGAGACGGCAGACGAAATGGAGCGTGGTCGAGCCATTGCGGCACGGCGGCTGGTGTCCTTTGACTCGGCTCCCGTGGACTCGGAGCCCCTGGCCGCAAGGCTGCGCGATTCCCGGGCCCCCATGGCCGACGAGGTGGCAGGAGAGCACGCTCGCAGGGAACAGCTGTTGGGCGCCCTCAAGGTCCTGCCGCCGCGGCAGCGCACCGCCATCGAGCTGGGCCTGTTCGAAGGCCTCGCTCTGCGTGAGATCGGCGATCGGATGGGCATCAGCGAGTCCCGCGTCTGTCAGCTGCAGAAACGCGCGGTGCAGCACCTGCAGAAGGCCATCGGTTCCAGCGTGGAACGAGACGCCGCCTGACCCGCAAGGAATGGGGCCGAGAATCGATGTCTGGCGTAGCTAGCAGAGTACCGAAGGCCACCATCCTGGCCGTGGACGACGAGCCCCAGCTGCTCAAGATCATGGCCTGGGACTTGACGGCACTCGGCTTCCGGGTGGTGACCGCGAGCGATCCGTCGATCGCCCTGGCCATGCTGGAGGTACGCAATTTCGATGGGGTGGTGGCGGATCTGCGCCTGCCCATGCCCGGTGGGCGCGTGTTTGCGGCGAGCGCTGCAGTGACCGCTCCCCACACCCCGGTCTTGGTGATCACCGGTGAGGACAGCCTCAGGAGCATACAAGACATGCTGGGCAATGTGCCCGTGGACGGTCTGGTGCCCAAGCCCTATACCCCGGCGGTGTTGGCACGGGCCATCGAACGCGCCCTTTTGCAGCGGCGCAGCGCGGGCATCCTGGCAGAGTCGGAAGCGCGTTTGATCGCGGACGGCCTGGTGCGCGGACTGGCGCTCAGAGACATCGAAACCGAGAATCACTCGCGCAGGGTCTCGGCTTGGGCTCGCCTGCTCGGCGCACAGCTCGGCCTGGCCGGCGACGATCTGCTGCAGTGCGAGCTTGGGGCTCTCCTGCACGATGTCGGAAAGATCGGCGTACCCGACGCCATCCTGCACAAGCCCGCCAAGCTGACCGAGCAGGAGTGGGTCGAAATGCGCAAGCATCCGGGCTACGGCCGCGAAATGGTGGCTGGAATACCTCGACTCAAGGGTGCCAGCCACGTGGTGTACTGTCATCACGAGCGCTGGGAGGGCGGTGGCTACCCGCGCGGGCTCAAGGGCGACAGGATCCCGATCGGCGCCCGCATCTTCGCCGTGGTCGACACCTACGATGCCATGACGAGCGACCGGGTCTACCGCAAGGGGCTGCCCCACGAGACCGCGGTCGAGGAGATCCGGCGCCTGGCCGGCATACAGTACGATCCTCAGGTCGTCGGCGCCTTTCTCGCCATGGATCAGCGCGAGTGGCAGGCTGTGCGCAGGCGATTCAAGGACGATCCCATCGAAACCGTCGCCGCCTGACGGCAGCTGCCTCTGCCGGGAAACCCGGCCGGGTTGCACCAGCGCCCGGACCGCCTTCAAGCTCTGGTTGAGCGGGCTGCCTCTGCCAGGAAACCCGGCCGGGTTGCACGCGTTTCGAGCAGCAGATGGCACGCTGCGCCGCCGACAGAGCGCGCGCTACACTGGGACCGGTGTCCGTGCACAACGCTGTCCGTGCCAAGCTGCAGACGCTGCCCGCCTCACCCGGTGTCTACCTGTTCAAGGGTGCCCGCGGAACGTACTTGTACGTGGGCAAGGCCGCCAGCCTGCGCAGCAGGGTGCGCAGCTACTTCCAGGCGAGCAACAGCGACAGCCGCGCGTTCATCGGCAGGCTGGAACGCGAGGTCCAGGACGTCGACACCATCGTAACGGCCTCGGAAAAGGAGGCCGCGCTGCTCGAGAACAGCCTGATCAAGGAACACCGGCCCAGGTACAACTTCAAGCTGCGCGACGACAAGGACTTCCTGTCGTTGCGGCTGGATCCGGCGCGAGCGTGGCCCCGGCTCGAGGTGGTCCGCCGTCCTGGCAGGGACGGCGCCCAGTACTTCGGTCCCTACCCGTCGGCCAGCGCGGCCCGCAGCACGCTTCGGACGGTCAACCGCCACTTCCAGCTGCGAACGTGCACGGACAGCGACTTCCGGGCCCGTGTCCGGCCGTGCCTGCAATACCAGATCAAGCGCTGCAGCGCGCCGTGCGTGCTCGACGCCGACGCCGACGCCTACCAGCAGCAAGTACGCAACGTGGGCATGTTCCTCGACGGCCGGCACGACGAGCTGGTTGGTCATCTGGACGCGCAGATGAAGCGGGCCTCCCGGGCCATGCGCTACGAGACCGCGGCCACGTACAGAGACCAGCTGCGAGCCGTGGAGTCGATCCGAGAGCGCCAGCGCGTCGCCCTGGTGTCGGACAGGGACCAGGATGTGTTCGGGCTCTTCCGTGCCGAGCGGCAGGCCGAGCTGGCGGTGCTTCAGGTTCGCCGAGGCAAGGTCGTGGCGGTCCGCACCTACGGCCAGCAGCATGCCGAGCTGCCGGACGACGAGCTGCTCGGTTCCTTCGTGAGCGAGTACTACGCGCGCGGAAGCAGGGTACCCGACGAGGTATTGCTGCCGGTGCGGGTGGAGGCCGACAGGGGCCTGGCCGAGCTGTTGAGCGAGCGGCGCGCAAGCAAGGTACGGCTGCATGTGCCCAAGCGCGGGCTCAAGGCGCGGCTGCTACGCATGGCCATGGACAACGCTGCACACGCTTACAGCGAAAAGGCTCGGGCGCAGAGCGAGCTCTCACGGCGCCTCGAGCGCATCCAGTCGCGTCTCGGCCTGCCCAAGCCGCCGCAACGCATCGAATGCGTGGACGTCTCGCATACGGGGGGCAGCGACACCGTGGCCGCCATCACCAGGCTGGACGGCGGCAAGCCGGCGCGGGAAGGCTACCGGACCTTTCATCTCAAACAGGCGTCCGGCGGTGACGACTACGGCGCCATGCACGAGGTGCTGTCGCGCAGATTGGCGCGCGGCCGCGAGCAGCAGCGGGGCTGGGAGCTGCCCGATCTGCTGGTCGTCGACGGTGGGCGTGGACAGCTCGCGATAGCCGCCAGGGTCCTGAAGGAGTTGGGGATCGGCGCCGTCTCGCTGGCTGCGCTCGCAAAAGAACGCACCGACGCCCAAGGCCGCAGCGTGGTCGAGCGAGTCTATCTGCCGGGACGCAAGAACGCGATCGCCCTGCGGCCGGGCGACGAGCCGCTCGCGCTGCTCGCGCTCGCGCGTGACGAAGCACACCGGGTCTGCAATCTGCACCGCGTCAAGCTGGGCAACAAGCGCAAGCTGCGCAGCAGGCTGCAAGAAATTGCCGGCATCGGCGACAAGACACGCAGGCGCCTGCTGCGGCGCTTGGGTTCGCTGCAGGCGATCGAGCGCGCCACCCTGGAGCAGCTCCTCGAGGCTGGCGCCAACAAGAGGCAGGCCGAAGCGCTCCTTCGGGCCGTTCGTGCTCACAGCGCAGCGCAGCCATCGGCTGCGCCCGAGCCCCCAGACCCCGAGCCAGACTCCGAGGGCGCGGAAAAGCAGGCCGTTGACAATGCCTTCGAGCCCGCGGACGCTGCCTGCGAGCCCGTGGACAATGCCCCCGAGTAGGGCTATGGACCTGACCAACGTAGGCTGGGGGTGGAACGAGGATGCGGTTGCAGGAAGAGGCTGCTGTGGGCCCAGCCGTGGGAGGAGCACCGCGAGCCCCCAAACCCGGCGAACAGGCCCGCCCTTCGGGCTCGTCCCGGCCGATTCCCGCGCCAAGGTGGCGCAAGTGGGCCCTGGGTGCACTGTGGCTGGGCGTCCTGTGCACCGGACTGGTGGCCAGCGGCTATTGGCTGTCGCGCGTGGAGCACGTGCCCGACCAGCAGGTCGGCCTGTCGCTGGCTGCGCTTTTGGCGGTCTGCGGGCTTACGTTGACCAACCTGCTGCTGCGCTGGTTTCGCTGGCACTTCCTGGCACGTCGCTTCGGCGTCTTCTTTCACACGCGCCGCAGCATCCGCTTGTACTTCGGCACGCTGCCCCTGCTGCTCGTTCCGTTCCTGTTGGGCGAGCTCTTCCGGCCGCTGCTTATTTCCAGGCAGATTCCCAGAAGCCGGACCACCGTGGTGCGGGTCTGGTTTCTGGAACGAGCCTGCGACGCGTCTGCGCTGGCCGTCCTGTGGTCTTTGGGTGAGCGGCGCCTCGAGCTCGCTTTGGTGTTGGCGGCCGGGCTCGTGTTGTTCGCCTGGCAGACGATGCGGCTGCTGCGCACAAGGCAGCTCGACGAGCTGGCTCAGGACTCGGAGCCCCTCACGCTTGCGCTGGGTCTGGCCCTGGTATCGATCCTGGCTTGGTCGCTACCGGCAGCGGGCCTCGCAGCCACCCTCGGCCTGTTGGGGGAAACGGCCGTGGGTCTCGCTGCGCTGCGGGCGTTCGCGGCCGGAACGCTGCTCGGCGGTTTCAGCGGTCTGCCCGTGGGCGCGGCTGTAACCGGATCGACGGCCATCATGGAGCTCACGCAATCCGGAATCGAGGAGCAGATCTCGATTCTGTCGGTGCTGGTGCTGAGGCTCGGCACCGTCGGCTTCGCCTGTGCGCTTGGAGCCCTGGTTTTCCTACGTTTTCGCGGCCGTGTGGCGATGGGAACACGCGCGACCGCGTCTCACTTCGACGAGCTTGCCCCGGAATACGAAGACGAGATCTCGGGCCACGTACGCGAGCGGCTCCTGGATCGCAAAGTCACGGCCATGCTCAGCCGGCTGCCCCGACAAAAGCCGCTCAGGGGGCTCGATATCGGTTGCGGCCAAGGTTGGTACAGCATCGAGCTCGCTAAAAGGGGCGTCCTGATGTCGGGTGTGGACGCCTCGGCAGGCCAGATCGAACAGGCCCGGCGCAACGCCGGCGAGCACGCGGTGACAGCCGACTTTCGCGCCACGAGCGCGGTCGAGCTCCCCTTCGCCGACAACAGCTTCGACTTCGTCTACGCCATCAACGTGCTGCATCACGTGCTGGACGCAAACGATCGGCGTGCGGCGTTTCGAGAAATCGTGCGCGTGCTGAAGCCGGGCGGCTCGTTCTTCCTGCACGAAATGAACACCGAGAATCCGCTTTTCCGCTTCTACATGTCGTACCTTTTTCCGCTGCTCAAGCGCATCGACCAAGGCGATGAACGCTGGCTGCTGCCAAGCCGCCTTCCCGCGATCAACGGCGCGCTGTGGCTAGACCAAGTCGATCACTTCACCTTTCTGCCCGACTTCCTGCCGGCACCGCTGCACCGGCTGCTTCAGGGGGTGGAACGCCGGCTCGAACGTTCTTCGCGCTGGCGGAAGCTGAGCGCGCACTACGTGGCCGTGCTCCGCAAGCACGGGTAGCCATTCGAGTACGCGCTTGGCCGATGAACCCCAGCCGATTCGTGGCGGAGCCGTGACAGAGCGATCGCCAGTCGACAACCTGCCACCCTGGCGCCGGCTGCGCCGGCTGCTCGGCTACGCGAAGCCGTACCGGGGGCGCCTGTACGTGGCGCTGGCCGCCTTGCTTGTCACGGTGGCCGGCGGGCTCGTGGTTCCGTGGTTTTTGGGAAGCCTGCTCGGCACCGCGTTCGACGAGAGTCTGCGGGACGCGGCGGCCCTGGACCGGACCACACTGGCCTTGCTCGTGCTGTTTGCGCTGCAGTCGCTCTTTGTCTTTATCCGGCACTACTTGATGAGCTGGGTGGGTGAACGGGTAGTCGCGGACCTGCGCATGCAGATCCAGTGCCATCTACTGACGCTGACGCAGAGCTATTTCCACGCCAACCGCACGGGCGAGCTGCTGTCGCGCCAGTCGGATGACGTGACGCGATTGCAGAGGATCATCGGTCAAGATCTGAGCCTGGCTCTGCGCAACCTGCTGTCGCTGCTCGGCGGGGTCAGCATGCTTTTTTACGTGAGCCCCACGCTCACCATCCGCGTGCTGGCGGTGGTGCCGCTTCTGGTAGTGGCGGCCAGCCTCTGGGGTCGGGTCATCCGGCGGCTCGCGCGCCAGGCGCAGGATGAGCTGGCAAACGCCTCGGGCCAGCTACAGGAAAGCCTGAGCGTAGTCGAAACCGTGCAAGCCTTCACTCGGGAGGCATACGAGTCGCAGCGTTACGGCAGCGCGCTGGAAGCGGCGTTCCTGCTCTTCGCAAAGCAGATCAAGGCTCGCAGCTGGTTCATGTCCGTGTCGAGCTTCATCGGCTTTGGTGCGGTGGCCGGCATCTTCTGGCTGGGAGGGCACATGGTGATGAACCGGGCGATCGATGCTGCCGACCTGGGCCGCTTCGTACTGTACACGGTGTCGGTCGCCGGTTCGGTCGGAGCACTGGCCGGCGTCGTCGGCAGCTACAACCAGGCCCTCGGGGCCACCGCGAGGTTGTTCGAAATTCTCGACAGCCAGCCCGAGATCCGGGATCGCCCGGGCGCCAACCGGCTGGCCAGCCCGGTAGGGCGCATTGCGTTTCAGGGGGTGCATTTTGCGTACGGGGACCGTGACACGAAGGTCATCAGCAACCTGAACCTGGAGATCGAGCCGGGCGAAGTCTGTGCGCTGGTCGGGGCCAGCGGCTCGGGCAAGACCACCATCGGTCGCTTGCTGCTGCGCTTTTGGGACCCTCAGGCGGGTCGGATCACGTTCGACGGATACGACCTGCGCGACCTGACGCTGGGCTCGCTGCGCGGGGCGATGGCCCACGTGTCCCAGGATCCTGCGCTCTTTTCGGGTCCCATCGCCGACAACATCCGCTACGGTCGCCTTGAAGCCAGCGACGACGAGGTCCGCGCCGCAGCCGTGTCGGCCAGCGCCGACGGCTTCATCCGCAGGTTCCCCGAGGGCTACCGCACGATCGTCGGTGAGCGTGGGATCATGCTGAGCGGCGGGCAGCGGCAACGCATTGCCATCGCCCGTGCGATCCTGCGCGACCCCAAGGTGCTCGTGCTCGACGAGGCGACCTCGGCGCTCGACAGCGACAACGAGCGAGCGGTGCAGGCGGCTCTCGAGCGCCTGCAGAAAGGTCGGACGACACTCGTGATCGCCCACCGCCTGAGCACGATCCGCGACGCCGATCGCATCGTCGTTATCGACCGTGGCCGCATCGTCGAGCAGGGACGCCACCAGACGCTCATGAACAAGGGCGGTGCCTACGCTCGGCTTGTGGCCGGGCAGGCAAGCTCCAGGCGACCCGAACCCCGGCCCGCAGCATCGGGGCAGAGCGCATGATCGCCACGTTGGCGCGCGAGGCCCGCCATGCGCAAAGATCCGGGCTCAGAGAGGTGGCGTCTCGAAGCCCAACAGCACGGGTTCGGGCTCGAGCGTGACGCCAAAACGCTGCTGCACGGCGCCGCGAATCGCGCGGGCCAGTGCGACAAGCTCGCGGCTGCTGCCTCCCCCGTGATGAACCAGAGCCAGGGCGTGGCGACTCGATATCCCCACGTTGCCGTGGCGCTGGCCCTTTCTAAACCCTGCTGCCTCGATCAGCCAGGCGGCGGCCAGCTTGCAGCGCCCGTCGGGCAGGTCGAAGCGGGGCATCGCGCTCGGTGTGCGCGCATCGGGGCGATCGCTAGCGGCGCCGGCGATCGTCTCGGCCTGGCTTACGGTCACGATCGGGTTCACGAAGAACGAGCCCACGCTACGCCGGTTGGGGTCGCTCGGGTCGTGCACCATCGATTTGCTGCGGCGCAGCTCGAGCACCGCGCTCCGGACATCGGAAAGCGACGGGCGGCTGCGGCGTACCGCAAGCAGCCGTTCGAGCTCGGCGTGACCCTGGGATGGCGCGTAGAGCGAGGAGCGGCGCAGCTCGAACGTGGCCGCAAGCACGACATAACGATCCGGATTGCGTCTGAACAAGCTGCTGCGGTAGCCGAAGTCGCAGCGGGCGGCACGCCAATCCGACACGTTCAGCGAAGCGCGGTCGAGCACGCGCACGCTGCTCAAGGTGTCGGAAACCTCCTGCCCGTAGGCGCCCACGTTCTGAATCGGCGTGGCTCCCACCGATCCCGGAATGCCCGACAGGCACTCGAGGCCGGCCCAGCCGCTGGCCACGCTCTGCGCCACCAGCGGGTCCCAGGCCTCGCCCGCCTGTACCCTCAACAGAGCCCGGTCGTGCTGCAGGCGCACCTGCACGCCTGCCAGGGCCGGCTTGAGCACCACACCCGCGATCCCCGCATCCGCGATCACCACGTTGCTGCCTTCGCCAAGCACGGTCACGGGCAGCGTCTGAGAGCGTCCCCAACGCAAAGCCTCGAGCACGCTGGCCTCGTCGCTAGCCTCACAAAAGAAGCGCGCCGCGCCTCCGAGCTCCAAGCTGCAGCGGGGCGAGAGGGGCACTTCGGTTTCGAGATACGCGGGCAGCACGTTCAACGCACGCTTCGAGGGCGCAGGCCGCGACTATCCGGCATCGTCCGCTGCCGGGCAACCGGCGGCGACCGGGCGGCCGGGTCGACTCCGAACACCCGCCAACGACAGAGACCGCTCGCTACCGAGTCTAGCCTGGCGAACGAAAGCGCGCTGCGCTAGACCGGGCCGCGTCGTGCAGTGGAGCCATGGCACACGCTGGCTGGTACGGCTGGCGCTGGGTTTGCTCGTCGTGGCCGGCCTCGCCGGCGTTGCCGAATGGCTTGCGCTTCAGGCCCCCGGCTCACCGTGGTGCCTCGGGATCCTGCCCGGACCGGTCGCTTCGCTCAGGAACACGGCGGCCATCCTATCGCTTGCATTGCTGGGGGCGGCCTGGCTTTGGCCCTGGGCAAATCAGGGGCGAGGAGCGAAGCTGCTGCTGCTCGCAACCTACGCGGGGGCCGTGCTGACCATCGGCAGCATGGTGTACGCGGCGGCCCACAACATGTACGCCATACAGCTTCTGGATCCCCGAGCGGACGCCGGACGCCTGGTTGCAGCCAAGATCGTAGGACACGCGCTGCTTGGCCTGTGTTTGCTCGATTTCGCGCGCAGGATCTGGGTCTACTCCCCGCCTACAGGTAGCGCACGAGAGTAACCCAGGCGCCGTCTAGAGGCCCAACGCCCGCTCGCAGTCGACGGCGCCGTCCACGCATTGACATTCGCACGCTTCGCTGAGTGCGGGATCGGCCGAATCGATCCGACGCGGGTCGGCATCCTCGCAGTCAAGGCCCTCGTCGATCACGTCGAAGCACTCCGTTTGGCCGCCGGCAGGTGCCTGAACCAGGCGATACGAGGGCGCTTCCCCTTCTATCTCGGCCGCGCAAGCACCCACAAGTAGGAAAGACATCACACATAGGAATCGAAGCCCCTTCATTGATCCTCCCGCTACCTGGTGCACAAGACACCAGCGTCGGCAGCTTTGAATTTGCCTACTGATTCAACCCTAAGAATATACCATTCAAAACGCGTCATGTAAAATCTCTGGGGTCCGTCCAGGGGTGGCGCGCTCGCGGCTTTCATCCAAGTCCACGCCTGCCCAGCTTGGCGCACATAAGCCTCGTTGGGCTCGGGCGACCTGTTGCGTCGTGCGTCGAGATGTGCTCTGCCGAACGAGCATGTGGCGCTCCGCGCTCGAACCGGACGAGGCCACGCTGCGCGCGTGGATTCAAGACGTCGCCGAAGTGGCTCTGCGGCAGCTCCGGGGCCTGGAGACACGCGCTGCAACCGGAATCATGGGTCGGGCGGCGCAGGAGCTCGCCGCGCGCCTGAGCGAGCCCATCGCAGAACAGCCCCACCCGGGCGGCTTGCCGCATCTGCTGTCGGTCGTGGAGCGGGCAGCCGACGCGGCCCTGGTGACGCCCGGGCCGGGCTACCTCGCCTACGTGCCCGGCGGCGGATTGGTGAGCGCCGGCCTGGCGGACTGGCTCGCAGCCTGGCTCAATCGTTACCTGGGCCTGTCGGCGGCGAGCCCGGCGCTCGCGCGACTCGAAGCCGATGCCCTGCGTTTCCTCGCCGGCGAGTTCGGCTGGGGCGCTGGCGCGCGCGGCGTGTTCACCACGGGCGGTTCCACGGCCAACCTCTGCGCCGTGGTGACGGCACGCCACCACGTGCTTGGTGACACCGGCGACTACCGGCGCGCCCTTGTATACGTTTCACACCAAGTTCATCACAGCGTTGCCAAATCGGTTCGCCTGGCCGGCGTGCCAGCTCGCAACGTGGTTTCGCTGCCCACCGACACGCGCTTGCGCCTGCAGCCAAGAGCCCTGCGCGCGCGGCTCGACGCAGACCGGGCCGAGGGCGCGCAGCCTTTCTTGGTGGTGTCGTCGGCCGGCAGCATCAACACGGGAGCCGTCGACCCCTTCGACGAAATCGGCGACATCGCAGCGAGCGCCGGCCTGTGGCACCACGTCGACGGTGCCTACGGCGGTGCCTTCGTCCTTTGCGCCGAAGGTCGCGAGCGGCTCGCCGGCATTTCCCGTGCGGATTCGATCACCTTCGACCCGCACAAGGGCATGTTCTTCCCCTACGGCACGGGCTGCCTGCTGGTGCGTGAAGGAGAGCATTTGCGCCGCGCGCACAGCCTGTCGGCAGAATACCTGCGCGACTTCGAGGCGGACGCGGCCGGCGATCACGTCCCGAGCCCCTCGGACTATGGGCTCGAGCTCTCGCGCGAGTCTCGGGGCCTGCGCGTCTGGCTATCGCTGATGCTGTTCGGCGCCCAGGCCTTTCGCGACGCCTTGACCGAAAAGCTCGAGCTCGCCGAGCACTTCTGCGAGCGGCTCGCCGAACGCATCGAGCAGGGTCTTGCCGCCGAAATCGTACAGCGCCCCCAGCTCACCACCGTGGCTTTCCGGCTGCGGCGACGGCCCTCGGAAACCCTGGACGCGTACAACGCGCGCAACGCGGCCTGGTTGTCGGCGATCAACGCGCGCGGCCGGGTGTTTCTGTCGAGCACCAGGCTGCCCGGACCGGACGGCATGCTGCTCACGCTCAGGGTGTGCATCCTGTCTCTGCGCACGCACCAGGAGCGCGTGGACGCCTGCCTCGAGGATCTCGAGCTCACGTCGCGCGAAGTGGCGTAGGGGACCCGGGCAGAGGCCGAGGTCGAGGTCAGGCTCGGAGGCCGAGGTCGAGGTCGGATTCGGAGGCGGATTCGGAGGCGGAGATCGGGCTGTCGGGTTCGCTCACGCCAAGTCGAGCTTCCGCAACGCGGGTGCGAGCTCGTTCTCGAGGGTGTGCTCGAACACAAGCGCCTGCCGCTCGGGGCTGAACAAGCCGAGGGCTGCCAGCTCGGGTTCCTGCCAGACGTCGAGGCGCCGCGCTCCTGCGGCCATGGCCTCGAGCACGGTCTCGGCCTGCGCGCGCTGCGGCCGGAGCGCTTCCTGCGCCACTGCCTTCCAGACCTCTCGGGACGAGCTCGGGAAGCGCTCGAGCGAACGTGCAACGTATTCCCATCCGAAGTCGTCGTGACCCGCTTCGTCTGCGAGAATGGCATCCAACACGTCGCGAAAGACCGGCGTCTCACAACGCTGCTGCAGATCGCGAATGAAGCCCACCGATAGGGTCTCGTTGACAGCGAGCATGGCAACCGCGATGGAAAGCGCGCGCTCGGCGGGGGGAAGCAACAGGAAACGCTGCGGTTGAGGTAGCTCCAGGGGCTCCGGAAGCTCGGGAGTCGCGCTCAACGCCGCTGCCACTCAGTTCGCTCCCGGTGCCCGCATGTACGCATGCTCATGTCAGGTGCATGCCATTTACGTGCCATATGCTCCACGCTTAGGCGTCGGGTCAGAATAACAATGCCAGGTCGGCTTTGAGGCGTCCGGCCAGCAAGGCGCGCTGTCGCGCGAATACTCCCTGTATTCGAAGGCGGCGCAACACCGCTGGACGGGATGGATCGAAATCGATCGTTCGTCTTGATGAGTGCTTTCCAGGCAAGGGCGGGGGCAGGGGCAAGGGCAGCACCACCGATCGCTCGAGCTTGTTCGGGTCACACCCCACGGCCGCAGCCGATGGAGTTAGGGCCCGCGGACGGACCCTTACTGTTGCACGGGATCTTTGTCGCCGCGACACCCCGGCACGGGTCGAGCAATGTTTGCTTGCGGCGTCACAGCGCGCGCAGGCGCAGGCCTAGCTCCGTGGTGTAGCCCACGGTCCGACTACGAACGTTGCGCTGCTCGTCGAGCACGTAGAAGGTGGGAAAAGAGCTCACCCGAAAGGCGCGGGCAGCGGTCGTGCTGCCAAGCAGGACCGGCACCTCGTCGAGCCCCTGCTCTCGTGCATACTGCGCAACCTGCCCTCGCGACTGGTACGAGAGCGCCACCGCGATCACATCGGTGTCCGGATCCCGATGCAACGCCCGCACGGTGTGCGATGTGGCCGCGCACACGCCGCACCAGGGCGCAAAGAAGTACAGGATCAGCGGCTTGCTGCCGGCGGGCGTCAAGCTTTCCTGACCACCGTCGAGCGACGCCATCGAAAGCGAGGGCGCGGGCTGACCGGCAGCCACCAGATCCCGCGTCTGCCACCAGCCGATCGCCATGAGGATGGCCGCGATCACAAACGCATCGAACGACCAGCGCCTCAGGCGTCGCTTCCAGCCACGCGGCGCGCTTGTCGACTCGTGCCGGCTGCGGGAATCCATGGTCACAAATGGTATGAACGACGCGTCAGCGAGCCGCCGGCCCCGTCCCCAGAACCGGGGACCCGACAAGGTCAGGGCTGGCTCCCGGGCGCGCGCCAACTCCCGGGCGCGCGCCAAGGTGCGCTCCGCCGGATGCCGGCCGCACGCGCTGGCTCAGATCCCCCATCAATACCGGCCCCATCAATACCGGCCGCGCGTGGGCTTCGTGCAGCGGCTTGTCTGCGACGGTGAGCTCGCCTGCACGGGCGGTGAGCTCGATACGGCGGTCGCGTGTCTCGAGGATGCCCACGATCGGCTCACCGCGCGCGTCGACCAGCACGGGCGTGGTGGGCTCGCGATACACGCCCTCGGTCGCAGCGCATCCGGACAGCCCGGCGCATGTCACCACGGTCCATGCAACTACCCTGCCGACCACGCCCCTGCCGACCACGCCGCACATGCCTTCGAGTTTGGCTCCGTTCATCCTCCTGCGCAAGAGGCTTGGCCAAGAGCCCGCAAGGCGTGCTAGCCCCGTAGCGTGGACCGCGACGGCGCCAGGCTTCCAGCGGAGTGGGAAGCGCACGAGGGCTGCTGGCTCGCGTGGCCGAGTCACGCCGAGCTTTGGGAGCCCGACTTGTCCCGGGTGCGTGGCGAGTTCACCGCCCTGTGCCGGGCGATCGCGGGGCCGCAGCTTGGCGCCGGCGCGGAAACACACGGCGCGGAAAGACTCCGCGTCCTGGTAGCCGACCACACCCAGGCGCGGCTCGCCGCAGAGGCGCTCGAGGGGCTGGGCGCCACCCTGTACCGCGTCCCGTTCGGAGACATCTGGCTCAGGGATACGGGGCCGCTGTTCGTGTGCGATGCTCCCACGAAACAGCGAAGCGAAGCGAGCACGCGACCTAGCGCGAAACAGCAAGGCGAGGTCAGGGCGGCGTGCTTCCGTTTCAACGGCTGGGGTGGCAAGTACGTGTATGCGCACGACGACACGGTTGCCGAGGCGATCGCGACCTCGCAAGGGAGTGAGGCTAGCCGCTTTGACTGGGTGCTGGAGGGCGGAGCGGTCGAGGTGGACGGCCAAGGAACCTGCCTCACGACACGCGATTGCCTGCTTAATCCGAACCGCTGCCATGGGCCCGATCCGCAGCGGGTCGAGCGCCGCCTCGCCCGGGCTCTGGGGGTGTCCAAGGTGCTGTGGCTGAGCGGCGCGCTCGCAAACGACCACACCGACGGGCACGTGGACACCCTGGCACGTTTCGTTGCCCATGGGGTGGTCGCCTGCATGGAACCCTTCGGGTCCGAGGAGCCGAATCGCGACGTGCTCGAGTCCGTACGCCGCCAGCTGGCGAGCGCACGCGATGCCTGGGGCCGCCCCCTGGAGCTTGTCGTGCTCCCCTCGCCCGGAATGGTGCTG
>JAKSBK010000157.1 GCA_022361155.1 Pseudomonadota bacterium | reverse complement strand
GGCAACGTTAGGCCGGATTCAAAGCACGTATCGATGGGTGAGTCGCGACTCCTGTGCCGTCCTTCTCGGCGGGCGCCCACTTCTCGTATTGCCGACTGCGCACCGCGCTGCCGGAGGGGACCACTGCATGTACTTGACACCGGCCGCTCTATCGAGGGTCGGGCCGGGGTCGCCGGGGTCGCCGCCGCCGCCACCGTGAACGGTTACGCTGAGCGTGGTGTCAGAGCGTGGGGCGCTGGCTCAGGTGGTCTTGTTGCCAGATCTTGCGCGCTGTCGACGCGTCGATGTTGCCGCCCGACAGGATGACCAACACCTTCCTTGGCTCGCTTTCGTTGCGGAGCCACCTGAGGGCGGCTTCCATCGCCATGGCGCCCGTGGGCTCGATGCGCAGCTTGAGCAGGTGGGCAAGCCACTGGGTCCAGTAGGCAATGGGCTCTTCCTCGACTTCGTAGATGCCGTCCAGTCGGCGCAGGTAAGGGAAGGTTACCTCGCCGACCGACAGCGTCCGCGCTCCATCTGCCAGCGTGGTGGGCGAACGGGCCAGCCGCTGGATGCTCCCCTTGCGCACCGACTCGGCAGCATCGTTGGCGTTCAATGGCTCGGCAGCGTAGACACGAACGGCCGCGGACCAGGCCCTCGCTGCGATCAGCGTGCCCGCACACAGCCCGCCGCCGCCGCAGGGCGCAAACGCCGCGTCTACTTGACCGATCTGAAGCAACGCCTCGAGCATGGCGGTCCCCTGCCCGGCCACGACCTGCTCGTGGTTGTAGGGTGGTACCCAGAACATCCCCGGTTCGCGGGCCCGTTGCTCGGTGACTCGATCCACCTCCGCACGGCTGCCGAGCAGCGCAACCTTGGCGCCGTAGTGTCGTGTCGCCCGCGCCTTTGCGGGCGAGGCTTCCCGCGGCATGTAGACGCTGACCGGTAGACCCACCTGCGCACCGGCCCACGCGACCGCTTGAGCATGGTTGCCCGAGCTGTTTGCAATCAGGTGGCTTGGGTGAGGGTCGTGCTCGAGACGCCAGAGCACGGCGTTCAGCGCTCCCCTGGCTTTGAAGGCCCCGACCTTCTGCAGGCACTCCGCTTTGAACAAGACCTCGTGTCCCAGCCACTTGTTCAAGTTTGTGGACGACACCACCGGGGTCCTGTGTATGCGTGTCTTGATGCGCGCGATGGCGCCGAAGATGTCGGCTGGGTCGATGGGTGTCATGGGGCATTCGGGCGCCGCGCACAGCGGTAGGGCTCGCGGACACTAGCTCGTGCTGGCTTGCAGGTCTGCCGGGAGCGGCCAGGGCGTGCTGGACAATCGCGGTGCGAGCGACCCGAGTCTTTCGCGGAACTCCGCTACGGGTAGCCGCGAAGCCGGATCGCGTCGCAGCATCGAGGCCAGCAGATCGCTCAGGCCAAAGAGCCCGGCTTGCGCCCGTAGTTGCGCCAGGGCAGGTGGAAAGCCGTCGTGAGCAAGGTGGCTGCGGATTATCTCGAGGTGGGTCGATCCACCAAACAGCGTGACGCCGGTCAGCAGCTCGAATGCCAGGCACGCAAGGGCGTAGGCGTCGGCGCTCATAGGCGTAGGCGTGCGTCCCTCCGGTACCAAACCCCAGATCTCCGGAGCCCCGTAGTTGGCGGTTGCGCAGCCCGGACGCAGTTGGCGGCCGGCTAGCCCGAAATCCACGAGCACCGGCGCCGGGGGCTGAGGGCCTGCATTGCCCGCGCTGCGCAGGATCACGTTGGAGGGCTTGACATCCAGGTGCCCCACGCCGGCGCGGTGCATCGCCTCTAGACCGGCCGCGACGCCGTCGAGCACCGCCAGGGCCTCGTCCATGGCCAAGGCGCCCAATTCGATGACGCGCTCGAGCGTAGGGCCCTCCACAAGCTCCATGACCAAGATGGGCTTCGGCTTGGCGCCGGCGTCGAAGGTCACGAAGCCGGCGAGGTTGGTGTGGTTCGGGACGGCCAGCAGTGCGCCTGCCTCTTCGCGAAACATCCGTAAGAATTCGTCCTCCGACAGGGTGAGCGCCACCGACGCATCGTACTCGGGCACCTTGAGCGCAAGCTCGGTCGCGTGCGGCTCGTGGCGTTCTTCCGCGCGAGCCACCACGAACACCGACCCGCCCGATCCAGCACCGAGGCAACGGCGCACGTGAAACCCCCCAATGGTACGGCTTGCGGGGAGCCAGGCCGGGATGGGCAGCGTTTGCCGTGGTGGAGGGATCACACTTGCCGGCGCCAGGCCCGGGCCGGCCGCCGGCAGCGCTGCGACGCGGGCAACGATCCGGATCGCGCTCTCCGCTATGGCAGGCGGCAGTTCCTCGCGAAGCACGCCGGAGAGCGCCGCCACCGCACCTGCGACGTCGGCCTTGCCATCCTGTCTGACCGTTTCGGCAGCCAAGTCCAACATGCGCATGGCACCGGCGCTTGCAGGAACCTCGCGTCTTGCGTCGTCCATGAGCCGCCGTCGCGCCCCTGCGGTCAGCAGCGCCAGGGTGTGCAGTGTGGTTTCGAGGTGGCCGAGGATCGTGACGTCCGGCCCCGCGGCGAGATCGTCCAACCTGCGCGCGGTGGCCACACGCTCGAGCTCGCTCACCAGCCGTAGCAGCGCCAATCGCAGCGCTGTCACGCGCGAGCTGTTCGCCCATGGCAGCTCCTCGCCCACGCGGCGAAGGGCGTCCAGGATGCCCCTGGTATGGGAGCCGGTGGCTGCGCCGCCTGGATGCGGCTGTTCGAGCCCACCAAGCAGCTCCGCGTAGGCTCCCACCACGTTTTCGAAGTCTGGCATCATCGAGGCTTCCGCCAGCGTGGCCAGATCCTCCCGCGAAGTGACGTGGTCGGTGGCCGCCACGAACACGTCCGAAAGCTTGCATACGTTGTCTCGCACCAGGGCATCGCAGGCGCGCGCAAGCGTGGCGCACATCACACGGCGCAGCCTCGATGGTGCGTCATCTCGCACCCGTTCGAACAGGATCTTGGCCGAGCGAAGGCGCCGCTCACGTTGTCCCTCCGTCTCGTCCCCCAAGTCGCCTTCGGCGTCGATCAGATGCAGCAGCGATCGCAGTCGGCGCATGCGCAAAAGCGGGTGGCGCAGCGGCTGACCGTCCTGGATTGGCGCGCGCTCCAGCTCGAGCAGCAAATCGGTCAGGCGATCGTAGACTCCATCTAGGCGCGCGGCCCCGTCGAGGGGTGCGGCCGAGGCGCTCGTCTGTCCTGTTCTCGCACCCAGCATCATGAGATGCGTGAGCGTCGAGGTTTCGAGCAGGGTCAGATCGAGCTCGCGCAGCAGACCAAAAGCCCGCAGTCGGGCGTTCGGCTCGATCCTGTAGGTCCGTTCGAGGTCGGCAAGCATGTGCACAACGCGGTCGAACACCTCGCGCGCGGCGGAACTGGCCGGCTCGGCCCCGCGCCCGGCAAAAGCCGCTAGTGCGTCGTCGAGATGATCGCGCAGGTTGGCGGCTCGCTCATCGCGCGGCGTGAGATCACGGATGAGCGCCTCGCACAGAGCCAGGTGCCCGTCATCGCCTCGAGCTTTGGTGGCTTCCTCACGCAGCTGTCCAGCGCAGTAGCGGCTGGCCCAGGCGCCGAGCCCCCTGCCGAGACGTTCGCGGCGCAGCTCGACCAGGGACTCGGCCGCTTCGAGAGACCCATGCCGCACCGCTTGGTCGAGCAGCTCCTCCGCCAGCTCGGGCTCGGCGTCGGCTGCGCGGGCAAGCCCGAATACGACGCTCCCAGCCAATCCCGGATCGCGCTTGACCAGGGGTCCGCGCAGCACCTCGACGCACTGGCGAGCTGCTTGATCGCGATCGAACGATACCTGGGTGGCCAGTGAGGTCGCTGCGCGGCGCCATTCGGTCGGTGTCAGGGCCGGCGCCAGATGGCGCTGAATCACGTCCGACAGCTCAGGCAGAGCCCGGGACAACAAGCCGCGGGCGACCGCCACGTGGCGCCAAACCAGCGACTCCCTGTCGGCCAGCAGCCGCCGCCACGCTTCCATCACGACGGGATCGCGGAACACCCGCAAGTGGCCCATGTCGCCTTGAGCGGCCCGCAGGGTTGCCGCGCGCGCCGCCCTCTCGAGCAGGCGTGCGGCGAAACGCCGGGAGGGCAGCGAGCCGACTGCGGGTTGGGCCAGCCACTGATGCCGCAGCTCCGGCTGCGACACCAGCGATAACGCCAGGCGGTCCGCCTGGGTGGCGAGCCCGAGCGGGAGCCCCATGGCGAGTGCCACCCGCGCGCGGACGGGCGGTCTCGTGAGCGTCTTGCGCGAATCCATGGCGAATGCGCAGGCGAGGGCGATGAATGTCTCCGCATCGCCCGCGTACAAACGGGTCAGCACGCGCCTGCCAAGCTCGCGCTTCTCGCTGCCCTGCGGAGTCGCCGAGGCAAGCTCGTACAGTGCGCGTGCCGCCGCGGGCGGCGACAGCCAATCCAGGTCGTCGATCAGGTTGCTTGCGAACGCGGTGCGGACGCCTGTCAGGATGCGTCCGGGGTGGATGCCTTCGAGCGGCACGGGGCGCTGACCTACCGCGGCGTTTGCCAGCGTGGCCATGCTGCGGCGCCAGAGCGCCGTGCGCTCCTCGCGCGTGTTCAGCTCGGGCAGCTGAACGAAACTGTCGAGATAGTCCTTGCTTTCAGCCATCTTGAGTCACTCCGGCGTCTCGCCAGCCTGAGGACCCGATCGCTTCTCTTCGGCTAGCGCCTGTGGCTCCACGTCGATGCCCGCATCCGCCAATAGACGCAGCGCATTGCTCGTGCGCACCACACCTGGTCTCAGCCTGTAATCGAAGCGCATCCGGCCGTTCTCCATGACGTCTGTGAAGTGTACGTTCATCACGCGGGCGAATGTAGCCAGGTCAGCCAACGCCACATCGTGCGTGGCCACCAATCCGAGCCCGCCGCGCGCGAGCAGGTGGCAGATCACGGCCCTGGCACCGACGTGGCGTGCTCTCGCATTGGTGCCGCGTAGCAGCTCGTCGAGAAGAAACAGAATGGGTGGCCCCTGGTCAGCCGCTTCGATAACGACCTGTAGGCGGCGAAGCTCGGCGTGAAAATAGCTGGCACCGGCCTGGAGCGAATCGTCGATTCGCATGCTGGCGCGTAGCCGCACCTGAGGCAGCCTCATGCAACGCGCACATACCGGTCCACCTGCCAGCGCCAGAGCCACGTTGACTCCGACGGCCCTCAGTAGCGTGCTCTTGCCGGCCATGTTGGAACCGGTCACCAGCAATGCGCTGGCTCTTCCGGGAATCGCTACATCGTTTGCAACCCTGTGCTCGCGCTCGAGCAAAGGGTGATTCAAGCCCAGGGCCTCGAAAGGGGCGTCCGTGTCGACTACGTCCGGGAAGCTGGCTTCGACTTCAGCGTAGGCCAGCGTTGCAAGCGAGCACAAGGCTTCGAGCTCGCCCAGCGCATCGAACCAAACGTCGACCCTGGGGCCGAAATCCCGTACCCAGCGCTCGATGCCTCTAAGGACATGCAGATCCCAAAGCAGCAGCGGGTTCAGCACGACGTGCAACAGGAACTGGCTGCGCAGTTCCGCACAACCCACCCAGTGCTTGAGCCGCCGCAGCTGAAGGCGAGGCCCCAGCGCGGCGACCCCAACACGTCCTTGCAGCTCGCGCAGCATGTCGCTTTCGAAGCGCCCGCCTTCGAGCAGCGACAGCATCTGCTCGAAAGCAGCGACGCTCCCGTGCCTCGCGGTAGCCAGGTCGAGGGCAGCATGGACCTCGCGTCGCGTGAGCCGCAACAGTCCGATTTGTACCACGACCGGCAAGAGCCAAGACCAAGCTGCCAGGTGACCTGTTTGCCCGAGCGCGTAGGCCAGCGCGGTAAGCGCCGGCATGACGACGATCGCCGGGGCGAGCGCCGGGCGGCGAGCGAAGAGCGATGGACGCTGCGTGAAGCGACGAAACCCGGTTCCGTCCAGCTTGTCGCCGCCTATGCGCAGGGCGGCGACTTCGAGCTCCTGACGGAAAGCAAGCAGGTTCGCGAGCTCCCGCACGGCCTGCTGCCGCGCCCTGCACGTCTGCACGCCGGCTGGCTGCCCTAGCCAGTTGGCCAGCACACGTTCTCCCGTGACCGTGTGGGTTACGTCGATGCGCTGAAACAGCGAGCCGCGCCCCACCAGATCGATATCGCGAGCGTACGGATGCTCTTTGGGGAGCAGGTCGCTCCCGTCGCTGTCGAACTGGCTCCAGCTGCCCGTCAAACGTGCCTCGTGACGGCGGTGCACGCTCTCGCGCGTCTGGGCGATCTGGCTACGACCCAGTGTCCGCAGGTGCAGGATAACCGCAGCTGCGAAACAGGCGAACAGGACGGCGCTGGATGTCAGCCAGGGCAGCGAGCCCTGGCTCACCCCGGCGCTTAGGGCCGCCGCGCCTGCCAGGAACGACAACAAGCGAGCGAGCGACAACCGGTTGGCGGTGCGCTCGTGACGTTGGCTCTCGACCTGGAAGAGACTCCCGCGTCGTCGGTGCTCCTCGAGCGGATCGCGTCCACCATCGTTGTCGGCCACCGCGTCACCGTCGTCGTCGACCACCGCGTTCACCCAATCGAAATACCACTGGTTGCAGGTAGCCTACGGAATTCCGTGCGACCTTGGCCGCCTGGACTGCGACACGATGAGGGCCTGTAGCACCTGGTGCGCCACCTGAGCCTGATAGTCGTCGCCGAACGCCTTTGGGGCTGGCCCGGGCTCTGAGCGCCGTTCCGAACGCCCTACCCTGGGCGTTCTCCCTTGGGTTGCTTGCGACGCGACGGTTGGGGGGGTGGGGGCTAGATGTTGCGACAGGGCTTCTTCTCGCTGCGCGTCATGACCGACGCGCGCGCGTCGCAGGGCGCCGCTGTCAAGCTGCTCGACCTGCACGTCCGGTTCGATGCCGTGGGCCTGGATCGAGCGCCCGCGGGGCGTGTGGTAGCGCGCGCTGGTGAGTTTCAATGCACTACCGTTCGGCAGCTCGATGACGGACTGAACACTGCCCTTGCCAAAGGTGCGGGTACCGACCAGAACCGCGCGCCCGTGATCCTGAAGGGCACCGGCGACTATCTCGGCCGCGCTGGCGGTGTAGGCGTTGATCAGCACGACCATGGGGAACGAGCCACGTGTGTGTCCACGCCGCGCCAGCATTTCACGCAGCCTCTTTCGATTGCGTCCCCAGGTCGACACGATGACGCCTTGCTGCAGGAACTCGTCCGCAACGCGGACAGCTTCGCTCAGCAAGCCTCCGGGGTTGCTTCGAAGATCCAGGACGAGCCCTCGCAACCCTGTGGAGCTCCGCTGCTGTGCTTCATCGAGCGCGCGGCGCAGCGAGTTCGCCGTCTCTTCATGAAAGGTACGTACATGCAGGTACATTATCCCACTGGACGACACAGACGCCTCCACTGCGGGGATGTCCATGACTCGACGCACCAAGGTTACGGCGATGGCGTCCTCGACGTTCGTGCGCCTCAAGCGCAGCCGGACCCGCGTTCCAGGGTCGCCGCGCATCCTCTTGACGGCTTCGTCGATGGGCATGTCCCGCGCCCCCATACCATCGATGCTCAGGAAGCGATCTCCGGTTTGCAGCCGCGCTGCTGCAGCCGGGCTTTGGGGGAACACCGTTACCACCGTAAGCCAGCCGTCGCGCGTATCGACTTCGACTCCGATGCCACCAAAGCTGCCTCGTGCGTCGCTCTTGAGCAGCTTGTATTCCTCGGGATCGAGAAACACCGAATGGGGATCCAGCGTTCGGACCATTCCCCGTATCGCTCCGTAGATCAGCTCGTCCTGGTCGACCTCGTCTGCGTAGCTCGCTTCGATGTGAGCGAGGGCGCGTGCGAAGATGCCCAGGTTCCGGTAGGGGCTGGAGGCGCTTGGAAGGGCGCGGGCCCGCTCAGCCAGAGCGACGGCTCCCGCTACTCCCACTACCACGGCAGCGAGGACGATGACTCGAGTGTGGCTCGACATGGTTGGTCCGGGTCTAGGGCTGAATCGGAGTTGAATCGGTGCACTTGTTCCTGGGCTGCAAAGCCTCGGCGGGGGCGCGAAGCGTGGATTGAAAAGAGCGACATCAGAGCACAGTGTCAGATGCTAACCTGGCCTCACCGAACCGCAGCCCGCCGATAACAGGCGGCTGTGCCGGATACGGTACCGGAGTTGGATTGACAGGCAACTCCGACCGCCTGTAGCATGACTTCTGATGTCGTAGTTCAACTGAGTTTCGGTAGGTCGCTGGAGTACGAGAGGCCCGGAGGAAAACAGAAGCATGTCAGCCACCGATAAGCGTAAGCAGAGCTTGTACTTTCCAGAAAGCATGCTGCAGGAGATCCAGAAGGAGGCGGCGCGTTTGGACCGCTCGCTGTCGTGGATCGTTCAACGTTGCGTGAAGATCGGACTGTCGGACATACGCCGTCTCCCTTCGGTTAACGACATCCCCGACGATGACGCCAAGAGCGCGGCGCCCGCTGGTCAGTAACCGGGCGCCCGCCGGGGAGCCGGGGATCGGGCCGCAGGTTGGGGCAAGGGGGCCGCGTGTGCCCGCGCCCGCTGAAGCAACGATCGAGGCCTTTGGTTGGGCGGCCTGACACAGCAGCAGCTCACACCGGTGGAAGTGCGCGCTCCCCGCGGCGCTCAGCAGGTCGACATTCGGTGGGCGAGCGGTGACACGACCACCTACTCGTTCGAGCTGCTGCGGGGCTACTGTCCCTGTGCAAGCTGCCAGGGGCATCAAGGTCCCATCACGTTCGTTGGCGGCGACAGCTCGGAGCTGCTGGAGATCGAGGAGATCGGCAACTACGCGTTGCGCCTGGTCTGGCCGGACTGCGGTTCAGGGCTGTACACGTATCGCTTCTTGCGACAACTGGCGGAGCCGCATACCGGCGATCCAAAGAAGCGCACCCTGCCCCGCTGAGGGCCCAAGTCCCTACCCTGGTACCAAGGGAGGTTCGGTGCCGCCGGAGCCGGTCAGTGCTATGCTCGCATCCTCCGCTATGCGTCCGCTGTTGGTCAAGGTGTTCCTGCAGTGCGTGCTGTTCAGCAGCGCTGCATTTTATGCGCTGCAGCCAGGTACGGGTATCGTTGTGGTTGGCTGTCTGGTTGCCGTACTCTACCTCTACCTAAACTTCACGTACTTCACGGTGAAGGCTCGCGGAGACGACGAGCGGCCGCGCGAAGTGGAGTAGCGTAGGGTTCGGGGCCCGTCCCAGAATAACTGGTCGAGAACGGCCGCGCGGGGTGGATGCGATCACCGGGGCGCCCGTGGAAAAACCGCAGGAATAGTAGGGCTTTCCCTTTGATATCTGGCCTTGGGCATGTACTCTACGCGGGCGTGTGGGCTGGCGTAGGTGCTGTTGCCGCGCGCTGCTTCAGGCCGGCATCCCCGCTCTAGTCACGCGGCGGCTGTGTAGTGCGATGCCGGGCGTGAAAGAGGTTGTCCTTCGGGAGACGAGGCAAGCATGTCCCAGGTGCATAGGGTACCGACTTTGATGCGATCGGGGCTTGGGTTTCAGCTGATCGCATGGGCGCTGTTGGCCGGCGGGATTGCCGGCTGCGGCAAGGGGGCACAGATCCGCCTGAGCCCACCCGCAGGGGCCGATTCGTCCCTGGTTTTTGGCTATTTCGATATGGGGGAGGCGCCCACGCACCTTGGCTGGGTCAAGGTCGCCTACGAGAGCGGTGGCGCCTCGGAGGAGCTCGACTTCACCGTGCAGGATGGGATTTTCTACCGCGAGAACGTGTCGCGCGGATCGCTTTCCGTGACCGCCTTCGGCGGATCCACCGGCGGCAAATTCATCTCGATTCCCAAGCTCGGACTTCGCAGCTTCGTCAACTTCCGCTACGACATCCCGCCTCAGTCTCTCGGCGAGTTCACCATCGACACGCCGGGTGTCTACTTCCTTGGAGCTTTCAGATACCTACCGGTCGTTGCCGCTAGCATGGAGGCCAGCCGCGGCGGTGTGGCCGGGCAAGCCGTGTTCTGGAAGACCACCTCGTTTGTCGACCCGCTGGGCGAGAGACCGTTTGGTGAGTTTCGAATAACCCGAGCCGACGCACGCGAAGTCAAGGCAAAGGTCGAGAAGTGGGCCGAAGGCACGCGATGGCACGCGATGTTCGAGTTCATGCACGCCGGCGGACCCGGGGCTGCACCTCGCGCCGCCCACGACGCCAGGAACAGCGAGCGCCATTAGCGACGGCTCCCATCCATATCCAGAGCCGCGTGCGCGAGGCGGGCTGCGAGCGGGTAATTGTTCGCGGGTGACCACGCCTGCACGGCGGCTTTCTGGGCGGCTTTCGTCATCGGCCTCGCCCTGCGCTGCGCTGCAGCCGAACTGCAACCGCAGACCAGCAGTACTCCCCGGGCGATTCCTGCGAGCGCGCTCGCCCGGCAAACCGACTGAAAACGCGACTGACTCGGGCCTGAACCGTTACGGCTGCGATAGCCGTCGATCCGCAGCTGAAGCCGCACCGGAGACCGGAGCATCGCTGACGCCATCGGAGCTCTCGTCGCTACGATCCTGCGATCCCGGCGGACGCTCCGGCAACGAGGACGCGGTGGCAAACGCGGGTGGTGGGCATGCGTTTCGTTTCGACATGCGTTTCTGATTCGACCCCTACGTTTCGGTTCGATCCCGCGCTTCGGTTCGATCCCGCGCTTCGGTTCGATCCCGCGCTTCGGTTCGAAAGAGTGCCGGAGGCTGGCCACCGATGCGGGCCCGGCACCGCGGTGCACCCTGCTCGTACGGCTGGGCGGAGCCGGCCAGGGGCCCGCTAACGATGCAGCCGCCCCAGGGGCTCGTTAGGTGCGACGCGAGCGGTCGAAGAGGATAGTGACCTGCTGCGGGCCCCCAAAAAAGGCGAGGCTGCAGCAGCGACCGGCCATCAGGCCGATGCGCCACCGCAGCCTCGATTTCTTGCGCACTCCGTGTGTGTGTTGGTTTACGCGCCCATGCCGGCTACAGGCAGCGTACCACGCAGCGAACCGACTGCTGCCCGCCCAGCCTCTGGCAGATGCCACCAAACAGCTGTGGGCTGGCATTGGCGTTGGGGCAGGGTTGATTGATTGTCGCCTGGGTGCAGCCGCGCTGGGGAGGATTGTTGTTGTCTCCCTGCCGGCACACGCGTTGGCCGCTGGAATGGGGACCGCAGTTGAATCCCTGCGGGCACCTCGGTACCGGGATGCCGCCGATTCCAGCGGCACCGATACCGCCGAATCCGACCCCGCCGATACCACCGAATCCGACCCCGCCGATACCACCGAATCCGACGCCGCCGACGCCGCCAGTACCACCGAACCCGACGCCGCCGACGCCGCCACGACCGCCGAATCCGACCCCGCCGAGGCCGCCAGTACCACCGAACCCGACGCCGCCGACGCCGCCACGACCGCCGAATCCGACCCCGCCGAGGCCGCCACGACCGCCTACGCCGATTCCGCCGGCGCCGCCACGACCGCCGAATCCGACGCCGCCGGCGCCGCCACGACCGCCGAATCCAACGCCGCCGGCGCCGCCACGACCGCCTACGCCGATTCCGCCGGCGCCGCCACGACCGCCCACGCCTTGGTTAGGTTGTTGGCCTCCACCGCCGCAACCGGCCACGGCAAGGGCGCCTATAGACACGACTGAGGCCAGGGTCGCTGGAACACGACTCCGCCTATTGGTTACACCACTGAAGCGCACGATAAACCTCCAAAAACCTGGGCGTGGAGCTGTGCCCGCCCGTGCAGAATCCGCGCTACGCGCGGCAATGGGTATTGTAAGCGCATGGCATTGCAAGCGCACCTTGGTCCCGTGTGGGGATACTCGACTTCCGGTCCACTCATTGGTCCCGATTCGCAGCCGATGAGTAGAATGCCGAAGGGCCTACATGTCAACCGGGATTTTTGCAAAAGAGTTGCGGTGCGGGGGTCGGAGACCGTTCACGGGAGCGGCGCGGGCTCCGTGCCTGCTGGCCAGCTCGCGTTCGCGCGTGCTAGATGTCCTTGCCGGGGGTCATAAACCGTTTCGCCGGTTCTGAACGCGCCCGGCGCCGCCCACGCTCCTCGAATATGCTCTGCATGTCCTTACGTCGCGCGAACGCGCCGGGCGACGCCCGGCCCTCAGCGATCTGGCTCATTGCTCCCACCGAGGACATCTAGCAGGTTGCGGCAATGCAGAGCGAGCACGTAGTCATTCGCGGTGCCCGCGAGCACAACCTGCGGTCGGTCGACGTGAGGCTCCCCAAGCGGCGGCTCGTGGTCCTGACCGGTGTGTCCGGTTCCGGTAAATCGTCGTTGGCTTTCGATACCCTGTACGCGGAAGGGCAGCGACGCTACGTCGAGTCGCTATCGGCCTACGCCAGGCAATTCCTGGGGCGCCTGGACAAGCCCAGGTACGATTCGATTCGCGGCCTCTCGCCCACGATCTCCATCGAACAGAAGACGACAGGGGCCAACCCGCGCTCCACGGTGGGGACGATTACCGAGATCGCCGACTACTTGCGGGTGCTCTATGCACGAATCGGACAACAGCATTGCATCGAGTGTGGCTGCCAGGTACGCGGCCAGAGTGCGCAGCGAATTGCGCATCAGCTGCTCGCGATGCCCGCCAACACGCGCCTCATGCTCCTCGCGCCCCTGCTGCGGCATCGCAAGGGCGAGCACCGCGAGTTGCTCGACTCCTGTCGGGCGCGCGGCTTGGTGCGCCTGCGAGTCGACGGCCGCGTGCTCGAGGCAGCACAGGTGGAGGCGCTCGACAAGCGCAGAAAGCACACCGTCGAAGCTGTCGTTGACCGCCTCGTCGTTGGCCGCGTCTCGGTCAGTCGAACCGTGGATTCCGTGGAAGCTGCCCTCAGGTTGGGTGATGGCGAGCTCATCGTGGCCGGCGAGGAGTGCGACCGGGTTTTTTCGCAGAAGCGAGCCTGCTGTGGTCGATCCTACCCCGAACCCACCCCTCAGGGTTTCTCGTTCAACAGCCCGCAGGGCATGTGCCTGGCCTGCAACGGCATCGGCGCGCGCATGCAGATCGATCCGGCCCGTGTGGTGGGCGACCCCAACCTGAGCATTGATGGGGGTGTGATCGTTCCGTGGGGGAGCGGGGTGGCGTCCAAAGGCGGTTGGGAGAACAGTTTTCGAAAGCAAATCCTCGACCAGTTGGGCATCGACCTCGCGCGTGCCTGGGCTCGCATGCCCAAGCGCCAGCGCGATGCGATCTTGTTCGGGACCGGCGACAAGAGCTACAGGGTCGCATGGAAGGGGCGGCGGGGACGCGGCGACTTCGACGTGACCTGGGAGGGCGTGGTTCACCGTCTCATGCGCCGCTTCAAGAACACGCAATCCGAGAGGGCCAAGCGCTGGTATGCGCAGTTTCTCGGACACACGCGCTGCTCCCAGTGTGCCGGGTCGCGTTTGCGCCCCGAGAGCGCCGCGGTACGCGTGGCGGGTCACACGCTCGTCGAGGTGAGCCGCAAGACCGTGGACGAGGCGTACAGTTTCTTCTCAGGGATAGAGCTGGAGGGTGAGGCGCATGTGATCGCTCGGGATGTGCTCAAAGAGGTGGGGCTCAGGCTCGAGTTTCTGCGCGCTGTGGGCCTGGGCTACCTTTCGTTGGATCGTTCCGGCCCGTCGCTTTCGGGCGGAGAGGCGCAGCGCATACGCCTCGCAAGCCAGGTAGGCTCGGACCTGACCGGTGTCATCTACGTGCTCGACGAGCCCAGCATCGGCCTGCATCAGAGGGACAATCGCAAGCTGCTAGCCACGCTGTGCCGCATGCGCGATATCGGCAACACGGTGGTGGTCGTCGAGCACGATGAGGAGACCATTCGGGGCGCCGATCATGTGATCGACTTCGGGCCGGGAGCAGGCGCGCAGGGCGGGCAGATCGTGCACGCGGGTACGCCCAAGAGCCTCGAGCGTTCGAAGAGCTCCCTCACGGGAGCCTACCTGTCCGGACGGCGGTCCATCCCCATGCCCCGGCGGCGGCGACGTCCTCGAGGCTACATCGATTTCGCGGGCGTCAGCGAGAACAACCTGTGCGACCTCAGCGTGCGCTTGCCGCTCGGCGTGCTCACGTGCGTGACGGGCGTGTCCGGTGCCGGCAAGTCGAGTCTCACCAACGACGTGCTGTATCCGGCCATCGCGCGCAAGCTGCACGCATCGGAGCGACGGATGGGACGCTTTCGTTCGCTGGCAGGGCTCGAGCAGATCGACAAGATCGTCGAGATCGATCAACGACCGATCGGGCGCACACCACGAAGCAATCCGGCGACATACGTCAAGGTCTTCGACGCGATCCGGCGCGTATTCGCCGAGCTGCCGGAAGCTCGCCAGCGCGGCTATTCCCCGGGGCGGTTTTCCTTCAACGTCAAGGGCGGGCGCTGCGAGGCCTGTCAGGGCGATGGCGTGCGCAAGATCGAAATGCACTTCCTGTCGGATGTCTACGTCCGCTGCGACGAGTGCAAGGGGCTGCGCTTCAACGACGCCACGCTCGAGGTGCGCTACAAGCAGCACAGTATCGCAGACGTCTTGCAGATGACGGTCGCCGAGGCGCTCGAGGTGTTTCGGGCGCATCCCGTGATCAAGTCGCCGCTAGAGCTGTTGCGGGAGGTGGGTGTGGACTACTTGCCGCTGGGGCAACCCTCGCCGACCTTGTCGGGCGGCGAGGCGCAGCGCATCAAGCTCTCGAGGGAGCTTGCACGCAGGGCAACAGGCAGGACGCTCTACGTGCTCGACGAGCCCACGACCGGATTGCACTTCGACGACGTGCGCAAGCTGCTTGGCGTGCTCGAGCGCCTGGTCGACGCCGGCAATACCGTGATCGTTGTCGAGCACAACCTCGACGTGATCAAGAGCGCGGACCATATCATCGATCTCGGGCCCGAGGGCGGCCCTGGCGGGGGCCGTATCGTGGCCCAGGGCACGCCCGAGGCCGTGGCTCGGGAAGCAGGCTCTCACACCGGCCGCCACCTTGGGCCGGTGCTCGCTCGCGATGCTCCGAGCCCGCTCGCCGCCGAGTGATCGGGGACGGGTCACTCCTGGTCGGTACGTCCCACGAGCCAGCGGGCCGCTTCAACGGCCGCATAAGTCAGGATCCCGTCCGCTCCGGCACGCTTGAAGGCCAACAAGCTTTCCAGAATCACCCGCTCCCAGTTGAGCCAACCGTGCTGGGCAGCGGCTCGCAGCATCGCGTACTCGCCGCTCACCTGGTAGGCGTACGTCGGCATGCCGAGAGCTTCCTTCACCCGCCAGACGATATCCAGGTAGGGCATGCCGGGCTTGACCATCAGCATGTCTGCCCCTTCCTGGACGTCGAGCGCCGCTTCACGCAGGGCCTCGTTGGCGTTGCCGGGATCCATCTGGTACGTCCGCTTGTCACCTTGACCCAGGTTGCGTGCCGAGCGCAGCGCGTCGCGGAATGGCCCGTAGTACGCCGAGGCGTACTTGGCTGCGTACGACAGGATGCGGACGTGGGTCATGCCTTGCTCGTCGAGCTCCCTGCGGATAGCCGCGACGCGACCGTCCATCATGTCGGACGGTGCGATCACGTCGCAACCGGCTTGGGCTTGCACGAGAGCCTGCTCGCACAGGACGGCGAGGGTTTCGTCGTTGGCGACGTAGCCGTCGCGGACGACGCCGTCGTGCCCGTGCGTCGTATAGGGATCGAGCGCCACGTCGCAGACGATGCCGATGCCCGGGTGAGCCCGCTTGAGGTCTCTGACTGCGCGGCACAGCAGGTTATCGGGGTTGGTCGCTTCGTCGCCTTCGGGGCTCTTGAGCTTGGGGTCGATGACCGGGAATAGGGCGACGGCCGGGATCCCGAGCGCGGCGGCTTCGCCAACCGCCTCCCGCAGCGGACCGATCGAGAGCCGCTCGACCCCCGGCATCGACCCGACAGCTTCGCGCACGTCTTCGCCTTCGCGTACGAATACCGGCCATATCAAATCGGCGACATCGAGCCGCTGCTCGCGCACCAGGCGTCTCGACCACGCGTCGCGCCGATTGCGCCTCAGGCGGGTGCGGGGGAATGCAGCGTTGGCCCGAATCGACACTTGGTTAGCTCCCGCGGAAGAATAGCTCGTGTGTTTCGGTGAGGACGGGGCGCCGCTGGCGAGCCCTTAGGGCCCGCGGAAGAAAACTCGTGTGTTTCGGGGAGGACGGGGCGCCGCTGGCGAGGCGCGACGACGAGGAGTATTGGGGATACTTCGAGGAGGAGCAACATAGCCAGCGGTGGTCAG
>JAKSBK010000156.1 GCA_022361155.1 Pseudomonadota bacterium | reverse complement strand
GTGTCGGCCGGCATGGCGAGGGTGCGCAGCGCCAGCTCGCCGCGCGGTTCGGCAACCTCCGAAGGGGGTGTCTCGCTCATGGGGTTCAGCCTCCAAAACACAACATCTTGTCATCGGGCGGTCTTCGGACCTACTGTATCGTGAATAACGATTCGGGCGGAGATCACGCGACACCATGGATACCATGACCGACCTGTTCGACCATAGCCAGCCCGCCGCCGGCAAGTCCAGCGGCGCCGCCAAGGCCGGGAAACCGGCCCGCAAGGCGGCCCGGAAGGCGCCGGCCAAGGGCAGGACCAGCGGCGGCAAGGCGTCGGCCAAGGGCGCCAAACCGGCCGCATCCGGCGGCTATTCGGCCAAGGACATCGAGGTCCTGGAGGGCCTGGAGCCGGTACGCCGTCGGCCCGGCATGTACATCGGCGGCACCGACGAGAGGGCCCTGCACCACCTGGCCGCCGAGGTCATCGACAACGCCATGGACGAGGCCGTGGCCGGCCACGCGTCGCGCATCGAGATCGACCTGGCCGAGGACCAGACCGTCACCGTCAGGGACAACGGCCGCGGCATCCCGGTCGACCCGCATCCCAAGTTCAAGGACCGCTCGGCCCTCGAGGTGATCCTGACGACGCTGCACTCCGGCGGCAAGTTCGGCGGCGACGCCTATGCCACCTCGGGCGGTCTGCACGGGGTCGGGCTGTCGGTGGTCAACGCGCTCTCGGACCGCCTCACGGTCGAGGTGGCGCGGGACAAGGCGCTGTGGACACTGACCTGCGAGCGCGGCAAGCCGGTCAAGGGCAAGGCCGGCAAGCTGACCAGGTCCGGCCCCGTCCACAACCGCCGCGGCACCACCGTCAGCTTCCACGCCGACCCCAAGATCTTCGGCGCCCGTACCCATTTCCGGCCGCAGACCCTGTTCCGCATGGCCCGGTCCAAGGCCTACCTCTTCCGCGGCGTCGAGATCAGGTGGTCGTGCGACGCCAAGCTGCTGGCCAAGGACGACGACACCCCGGAGAGCGCCACCCTGCACTTCCCGGGCGGTCTCGCCGACTTCCTGGCCACCACCCTCGCCGAGCGCAAGACCATGACGTCCGATCCGTTCGCGGGCCAGGCCCGGCGCAACGGCGGCGAGGATGCCGGCAAGGCCGAGTGGGCGGTGGCCTGGCCGGTGGACGAGGAGGAGTTCTTCAACTCCTACTGCAACACCATCCCCACACCCCAGGGCGGTACCCACGAGGCCGGCCTGCGCCTGGCCCTGACGCGGGGCTTGCGCGCCTACGGCGAACTCATCAACGAGAAGCGGGCCGCCAAGATCACCGCCGACGACGTCATCGGCGGGGCCACCATCATGCTCTCCGTGTTCATCCCGGACCCGCAGTTCCAGGGCCAGACCAAGGAGAAGCTGTCGACGCCGGACGCCCAGAAGCACGTCGAGGCCAGCGTGCGCGACCACTTCGACCACTGGCTGACCGCCGCCCCCGACACCGCCAAGGCGCTGCTGCAGCACGTCTGCGAGCGGGCCGAGCAGCGCCAG
>JAKSBK010000155.1 GCA_022361155.1 Pseudomonadota bacterium | reverse complement strand
CCGGCGGTTCCCGCGTGCCCGGAAAACCAGAGCGGTCAGTGCTGCGACCAGTACGCGCTGCACTACGAGATCAAACAGGTGGACGACGGCTTTCCTGCGTCACCCTGAGCCTGTGGGGATTGACTGGGCCCCCGCTCCGGTTTGGAGGAGGCGACCAATGCCTTTTGTTTCAGCGCGACGTAATCTCGGATCGTGTCGGACCCTGTGGCTTGCGGTGTGCTGTGCGAGCCTTGCGGCGTGCGGCGGCAGGACCACCGAGCTCCTACCGGGCGGCGGTGCCGGGGGCGGTGTGGGCCCGGCGGGCGGGACCGGCACCGGTGGCGCTTCGCCTGGGAGAGCTGGCGCGGGCTCGCTTGGCTCGAGCGGCATGAGCGGTACCGGCGGCTCGGGCGGACAGGCTGCTGCGGGAGGCGCAGGCAGGGGTCAGTCGGGCACGGGCGGCCGGGGCGGCAGCGCCGCTCAGGGCGGTTCCGTTGGACAGGGCGGTTCCATTGCACAGGGCGGTTCGGGTGGACAGAGCGGTGCACAGGGCGGTATGGGGCTGGGAGGCGCCGGTTCATGGGGCACGGGGGGCATGCCGAGCCCGAGCTGCTCGCAAACGTACGTCGATTGCGACGGGGACGGCGTTTGCGAGACCAACCTCCATGCCTCGTTGGAGCACTGCGGAGCCTGCGACAACCGCTGCGAGCTGGCTCACGCCGAGCCGGCCTGCTACTGGGGCCTCTGCCATCTGAAGCTGTGTCACGCGGGCTGGTACGACTGCGACCGCACCACGCAGAACGGCTGCGAGAGCCCCGATCCCTGCCCGCCTCGCCCTTGTCCGCCAGGTACGGCGGACTGCACTCAACCTGGCCGCTGCACGATCAATATTTTGGGGCACACCGACCACTGCGGTCGCTGCAACAACCGCTGCGTGTTCCCCAATGCCAAGCCCGTCTGTGTGGACGGAGTGTGCAAGCTCGACAGCTGCGAGGCCGGCTTCAGCAACTGCGATGGCCACGAGCCCAACGGCTGCGAGACCCAGGGCATGTGTCCGGGTGGGATGGGTGGCTCGGGTGCTCCTGGACCTTGTCCCCCGCCGTTGCAGTGCCACAGCGGCTGGGGCCACTATTGTGGTTTGCCCCCACTCCCCGGGCAGCCGCCAGCATTGCCCCCGCCATGCGGCAGCCCTTCATGTCTGCACGACTCCAAGTGTGTCGGGGGCCTTTGCATCCAGGCGTGCACGCCCTGATGCACGCTCGTGGGGGGATCGAGCGCCCCGCGAGCGCGGCCGCAGTCTTGGTCGGCTTGTGGATCGCGTCAACGGCCAGCGCTAACGGTCGCTACCCCGCGGCCCAGCAGGTGATCGAGGACGCGCGCGATCCGGACCACCTGATCGTTAGAGCGACCTACGGGCTGCTTGTGACGCGCAATGGTGGCAGGAGCTGGTCGCTGATCTGCGAGCAGGCTGTGGGTTATGGCGGCAACGAAGATCCCACGCTGGGCCTGCTCGGCGACGGCACGCTGATGGCAGGGCTCTTCGATGGTCTCGCGCTCGTCAGCGCTGACGGCTGCAGCGTTCGCCGGCCCCGGGGCGGCGTGAACGAGATGCAGATCGTCGACGTCACGGTCGACCCGGCGGACCAGGCTCGAGGGCTCGTGTTGGGCTCCGAGCGCAGGCAGGCGGGGGGCTATTCCCACAGGCTATGGCAAACCACCGATCATGCCGTGAGCTTCCAGGAGTTCGGCACCGCAGTGCCGAGCGCATTCGAGTTGCCCTTGGTCACGGCCTTCGATGTGGCGCCGAGCGACCCGATGCGCATCTATGCGAGCGTGTTGTCCGAGAGGCCCGCGCTGAAGGGTATGCTGCTTCGAAGCGACGATGGCGCCGTGACTTGGACGCTCTTGCCGATCCCGGACACGGGACCCGCTCGAGTCCCGTTCTTCACGGCGGTTGCAGCAAGCGACCCGAGCACGATCTACGTGCGGGTGCGCGATCTTCGGCGCGATCGCCTGCTGGTTTCAACGAACGGAGGGCAGGTGTGGCGCAGCGTGCTCGAGGGCAAGGCGGTGATGGCCGGTTTCGCGCTATCGCCAGACGGGACGGAGCTTGCCATCGGCTTTGGCGAACCTCCGTTCCGTTCCGCCATCGATTGCGAAGTCTTGGGTATCTGGAAGGCCAGCACGCAGGATCTGGTCTTCCGCAAGGTGTTCAGCGGCGCGGTGCAGTGCTTGACGTGGACCCGGCGAGGCCTGTACGCGTGCATGTCCCAGCGTCAGCAGGGATTCGAAGTCGGTCTTTCGCTAGACGGCGGGCAGAGCTTTGGGCCGCTGATGCAACTGCGCAGCGTCGAGGGACTGGCGTGTCAGCCACCCAGCACGTTGGCCTCGGTCTGCGTCGAGTCCTGGCGCAAGCTCTGCCCCCTGATCGGCACCTCCTGCGGCGGGGGCGATTCGGGCGTTCCTCCGGGCCTACCTGTTGGCCTGTCCGGATGCCTGCCGGATGCGGGGCGCCCGATCTTACCCCCCGATGCAGGCCGTGGCAGCCCTCGGGACGCGGCGGTCGACCCGGACGGCGGTCTTGGCGCCACCGCGGATGCCGGTAACGACACCGGCCCAAGCGATGCCCACCACGTAGATGGATCAGAGGACGCTGCGACAGCCGCCTCGACCTCACTGCAATTAAAAGGGGGAGGTTGCGGCTGCGACGTAATGGGTAGGAGAGCCGCCAGCCCGGCTCTGTGGCTG
>JAKSBK010000154.1 GCA_022361155.1 Pseudomonadota bacterium | reverse complement strand
TCCCGTCTCCCGTCTCCCGTCTCCCGTCTCCCGTCTCCCGTCTCCCGTCTCCCGTCTCCCGTCCTTCCCGTTCAGCTTAGCGCGAACGCGACCGAGCTCCGCCAGCCGGTCGACGATTGGCAGTGCGCCTTACGGCTACCGGAGCGGTCTGGGACGCTGGCCCTGCGCCCCCCAGGAACAAGGTGGCTCGTATTTACGCAAATAATTCACCTAGTCCAGGATTTGGATGGAACATGTGGTCGGAACAGGCGTTCATCCTGAAGGGTACATACTTTACTGTAACTAGACAGGTGCAGGTGCCTTGGGTACTGCCCGGTATATACTGGATTCTCTGGGAGATCGATACTGCCGGTTCAGTGCCTGAATGGAATGAATCTGACAATACGGTGCATTCAAAGATGTTCCTAAATGTCCTAAACTGCTGAGCGGTTTGGTGGCGGTGGTGGTGTGCAGTGTGGTTGTGTTGCAGGGCAGTGTAGTTGCGCTGCAGATGGGAATAACAACCCCACGTGGAGGAAGGACGGAAGATGACAGATAGATCGCGTTCGCGATGGGCCAGGAAGAAAGGGGGGGGGTACGCGACCACCGGAAGAGTACCGGAGATGCTGACCGCCGTAGTCGCTTGCTTTGGTTTGAGCTGTAGTGCAGTTGAGAAGGATGTTGGTCCGTCGTCGAGCCCTGCGACGACACAACTAACTGTGCGAACCGAGAACAAGACTTTCGCAAGCACGCGTCCGGCGACGTTGAAGGCTGTGTTCGGCAGGAACGAGGAGTTTAGCCTGCGAATTCACGCTATGGACGGAGCAGGAGCAGAGGGATGGTTGCTTGAGGCGGGGCTGGAGAGGTTCCAGATCGACGAGGGTGTGATAAACGTGCCAGTGGGTTTGGGTCCGGGGGTTGGTCGGACGGTGGCTGGCATGGCGGTCATCATGACCGGTATGCGCGGGGCGGACACGAAGCGGGCGACGAGCGGTAGAGTGGAGCTTAGACCGGCCGGTGCAAGTGGTTTGGTGGGCATGGCGTGGACGGACTTGGAAGGGCTAGCTCAGGTGAAGATTGAGGGAAAGATTGGGGTCGAGTGCCTGGTACCCGTGTCCGAGCTGCGCAATTTCGGTACAGCAATATCGACGGCAGGGCGAACGCAGGCGGTAGGAGGGGCCTTGGTCATGGATCGCGAGTTGGTTTCGGCGCCATGCCGGTCTGTGAACCTGGCTCAATGGCGACGCTGATGGCTTTTTCGAGCCAGCCTCGTGCTCGCGTAAGAGAGAACAAGGATAAAGAGCATTGGGGGCGAAGACGCCGTGAAAGCGCGTCAGGTGGAAGTAGGGGGCGCGGCGGCGGCGGCGGCGACCTGACCCGCGTTGAGGCTTGGGATATCCGGGCGGGTGCGGTGGTGGCGGCTCGCAGCTGGAGCCCACGGGCACCGGCCGGACTTTTTCGCGTCCCTACGGGCTCCTGATGTGCCGGAGCCGCACAACGGCGCGGCAAAGGTACACGAACCCAAGCGCTGAACGTGCAGCGCTGCGTGGGACTGCGAAGGTCCCGTCGGGTGCTGCTCGGATCGGAGGCGGCTCGCTGAAGACCGCTAGCCGGGCGCGGCCGCAGCGCCGTGTGGAAGTGGCACATGAACCAGGTCCCGCCCGGCCGGCCCGCCCTCGACCGGAGTGAAACAGGAAGCAACGGCGAGAGGCGCAGCGTGTTGCCGATCGAGCAAAAGCGCGTCTATTCGGCGCGTTCACGCCTTGGGGTTCCGAGCGGTCCTAGCCCGACGTTTTTTTGCGGCGCGCTCTTTGGCTTCCTTGACTCGGTAGCTATTGGCCTCGATGGGGATGAGTTCACATCTGTGGATGAGGCGGTCGACGAGGGTGACGACACAGGCGGCGTGGGGGAAGACGTCGGGCCACTCGCTGAAGGGTTTGTTGGTGGTGAGCACGATTGGTTTGAGGGCGTCGTAGCGCTGGGTGACGACCTCGAAGAGCAGGTCGGCGTAGCGGCTGTCGTAGGACAGGTATCCGACCTCATCGATGCAAAGAAGCTGCGGCCGTGTGTAGTGTTTGAGCCGGCGTTG
>JAKSBK010000153.1 GCA_022361155.1 Pseudomonadota bacterium | reverse complement strand
TGGGGCACACGGTGTATGTCGTGGACCCCAATCGCACCAAGGCCATCGGTGAGCACCATTTCTTCGACCAGCCTCCTGTGCCCCGGCAACGTTAGGCCAGATTCAAAGCACGTATCGATGGGTGAGTCGCGACTCCTGTGCCGTCCTTCTCGGCTGGCGCCCACTTCTCGTATTGCCGACTGCGCACCGCGCCGCCGGAGGGGACCACTGCATGTACTTGACACCGGCCGCTCTATCGAGGGTCGGGTCGCCGAAACTGCTCCGCATTTCGCACACTTACGCTACGGTGGTGGCGAAAGTGCCGGCGCACGCCGACGGGACGTCGTTTGGAACGACGTGAGGCGGATTCCAGGCCGACGGTCAGAGGTTGAAAAGCCGCCCGAAAAGCAGCAGTGCCGCGAGCGGCAGGAGCAGGTACACGAACGCGGTCGTGGGCCGGCCGCCCGCAAGGCTGCAGCCGCATCCGTTCGTGCCGGGCCCGTGAGGGAGCGTTGCGGCCGCGCTATCGGGAGCGTGGGCTGCTGCGTCGCGAGCTCCGGCGGCGCCCGCGTCGAGTGACGCGGCCGCAGGCGCGGCGTCTGTAGGGGTCGCAGCGTCGGCAGGCGCGGCGACGCCAGCATCAGCGGGTGCCTGCGGCACGGCAGCATCGCTGCGGCAGCCCGCAAGGACGTCGATCGGAACCGTTGCTGGCGTGCCCGCGTCGGGATCGGCGCACGATGTGCCTATCTTTGGACACAGCCATTGCCAGGGCTCGGCGCACGCGGTGGCGAGCGTGCTCGGCGAGGGGCAGGCCAGGCCCTTTACGCTGCGAAGCTTCATCAGGGGCTTGAAGCGCAGTCCTGCATCCTCGGACAGCCCCAGCTCGAAACCGTGCGCTCGCTCGCTCAGGCACGCGTACAGACCGCGTCGGGTCCAGGTCAGGCATTGCACGACGCCGTCGAAGACCTTGCGGAACACCAGGTCGCGTGTCGACGCCTTCCAGATGCCCAACCGATCGCAGTCGATGTTGCGGGGACGAGCAGGCAGGCCAAAACCGATCGCGAGCTCGCTGCCGTCCGGCGACAGCGCAAAGCCGGCCATCACGGCCCTGCCCTCGAGCGCGCGCTGCCAGTCGTGCCCGCCGTTCGACGAGACCAGCAAGCGGTCTTGCCCTGGACCGTGGACTCGCACGTAGAGCGTGTTCGGGTCGGCCGGCGCGATCGCCGACAGGAAGGGAATACCGAACAGGCCGGTATCGGGTACGGTCAGCACGCTCCAGGCGGCAGCGCGGTCGTCGCTTCGCAAGAGCACGCCCTGGAACTTGGATCCGGAGCGATCCAGGGCGCTGATGTAGATGCGCCCGCGGTCGCTGGGAGCGGCATCGAACGCCGTGGGCAGCAGGTCGAGCTCGGCCGGCAAGGCCGGGCCGAGCTCCTGCCAAAGAGCGCCGTTATCGCGGCTCTGCCACAAGCGGTGCAGAAAGCTGCGATCGGGTTGCTGCCTGGTCGCGAGCGCCAACCCGTGCGCTCGCTGCCCAGGGTC
>JAKSBK010000152.1 GCA_022361155.1 Pseudomonadota bacterium | reverse complement strand
TTCCCCTGGGATCAGGATTCGTCGGGCTCGTGCGTGCAGCATTGCAGCATGCTTGCGGGACTGGCGGGTCAACTGTAACCTACCTAAGGACCCGTTCGGAATAGTCCGAGCACCTCGCTGGTCCCGAGCTCCACTGGCCGTGTTGCTCCTAGTCGAAACATCCCCACTATTCCTCGTCCTCGCGCTTCGCCAGTGAGCTTCAGTCTTTCCCGATCTGCGCAGGCTATTTCGGAGTGGGTTCTAATGCCTTGGGACGGGCGCCTGTCGTTCGTGCGAGGGCGTGGAGCTGGACGTTTTGGGTGAGTCCTCTGACGGCCCAGGACCCGAGTTATTCGGCATACTGGCCGCGATCCTGGTGGGGGCCGTATTTGCGTCGGTGGACGCCGCGCTGCTCGCGTTCGGGCAGGCGCGGGCGCGCGCAACAAGCGAAGCCAACGACGCGAGCGGCAAGGCCGCCGCGCGCTACCTGAGCGAGCGCCACCGCATTCACGCCCGCATGCTAGCCGGGCAGGTGCTCAGTCTATCGGCTGCTGCGGTCGTGGCCTCCCGCCTGGCGTTTGCCTACGATGGCATCTGGGCCGGTGTCGGCGCCGCCGTCGGTGTGGCTTGGCTGTATGCGACCGTGGTGGGGGTGGCTCGAACGCTGGTCGCGGGTAGGGCGGGCCGGCTCGCCCTGCCCTTGCTGCGCATCATGCGTCCGCTCGAGCTGTGTATGCTGCCGTTTGCTTGGCCGCTGGCATGGGCCAGCCGCCACACCAGCAGGTTTCTACCGCCCGAGCCCGACGACGATCCAGGGCGTGTGACCGAGCTCGAGGTGGAGCATCTGATCGAAGAAGCCGAGGAGCGTGGCGCGATTGCGGAGGAACATGCCGAGCTCATCCGCAGTGTCCTCGAGTTCACCGACACGGTGGCTCGCGAGGTGATGGTGCCGCGCACGCGAATGGCGGCCATCGAAATCAACACACCGCTCGAAGAGGTTGCCAAGCTCGTGGTGGATAGCGGTCACAGTCGCTATCCCGTCTACCGCGAGCGTGTGGACTACGTGGAGGGGATCTTGTACGCCAAGGATCTGTTTCGGTTCATCCGCGACGCCGAGGATGCCGGCGGCGACCTTTCCAACATCATTCGCAAGCCGGTGTTCTTCGCGGTGGAGAGTCAGAAGATCAGCAGCTTGCTGCGCCAGATGCAAGCCAAGCGCATTCATCTCGCGGTCGTGGTCGATGAGTTCGGCGGCACGAGCGGCATGGTGACCCTCGAGGACATCATCGAGGAAATCGTGGGTGATATTCGCGACGAGCACGACCTCGAGGAGCTGCCGTTGCGGGAGATCGCTCCCGGCCGTTTCGTCGTCAACGCCGAAGTATCCGTCTACGACCTGGCGCGTCAGGTGGACCTCGAGCTTCCGGAGGCCGCTGGTGACTACGACTCGCTGGGCGGCATGATCGTCGACCTGGCGGGCGGCGTACCTGCCGAAGGCGCCGTGCTGCGGCTCGGCAAGCACGAGCTCACCGTACGCGAGGCCGACAAGCGCCACGTCAAGCGCGTCGAGCTGGCCGTGTGCAGTTCGATGGGTTCGGTGGCTGAGTAGCAGCCAAGTCGGGCCAGCCCCATGGACCCGCTCCCGCGGCAGGGCGCAGCCGGAGGGCGGCTTCGATGGGCGTCGAGGAGCTTGGCCGGGCGTGCACCTGCCCCGGAACGAAGTCTCACGTCAACGTGGTAGCGCACTTCGGTCGCAGGGAACCTGAACCCGCAGCTCGCGGGCCGAGGCGCGAACCAGCTCGCAGGCCGAGCCAAGCAATTCGATGGCAGGGGTGTCGGGGCTCAATCGCCAGCCGTCCCCGTGGTCACGCTCCAGGCGCATTTCGTCCAGGGTGACCACGGCCTCGTCGATGCGCCGCAGGTCGTGGTCGGGATCGAGCGGCACCACGCAGCTGCGCACCGCCCCGAGCAGAATCGAGGCCAGCTGCCCCGCGAGCTCGGCAGGGTCCTCGGTGGCCTGGTAGGGACGGGCTGCCTCGGGGTCGCGGCCCCACTGCGCCGCGAGCGGCCGGCCAGCCCCGGCGTTGGCCATGTGCTGCAGATGCTCGCGCGCGATGTCGCGCGATACACCCAGCACGAATACGCGGATGCCCATGGAAAAAGCGCGCTGTGCGGCTTGGATGGCCTCGCCTTGACCCTCCTGGGGGTTGGGCTGCTCGCATGTGTCGGGCTCGCCGTCTGTAACGAGAAGAATCGACTTGCTGCCGGGCACGAGATCGCTTGCGAGCTCGCGTGCGATGACGTCGAGGCTGTCGCCCGTGGGGGTGTCGCCAGCCGGGGCAAGGGGCCGCTCCCCGGCGTAGAACAGGGCCAGGTCCCGGGCGTTGCCGAGGTCAGCCCCATGGTGCTTGAGCATCGGACAGATGCCACCCGCCTGGCCCGTGAAGAACGTCACGCCAAACCGCGCGCGCTGCTCCAGCCGGCCGATGACACCCCGGTTGGGGTCGAACAGCGCCGCGCCGAGCGCATCCCAGCGGGACTGCGTGCCAGCGAACCGGGACGTCATGCTGCCGGAACGGTCGATCATCAGAATGACCGTGGGCGGCGCGGACTCGTAGCGCAGATGCACATCCACGCAGCGCAGGGCGGGGGGCGGGGCGTCCCTGCCTGCGGCCAGGTCCACCGGCTCGGGCATGGTCAAGCCGGTCTTGGATCCGCACCCTGCTGCCAGCACCGCGGCCACGCCCGAGAACACCTGGAGTAAGCGCCGCTGCACTGTTCTACCGACCCGAGCCCAGCTCCTGCATTACCACTATGGAAGACACGCTGCTTCCAGCATACCCGCTTTGCTGCTGGGGGTCACATCGGCGGGCGTTGTTGGACCGGCAGCTGTGCTGCCGAGCCGCGGGCCGTCTTCGGCCACTTCAAATGGGTCGTACCTGGCGCGCGGGAAGCTCGGGATCGACGAGCACGCTGTCGAGCTCCGTCATGCCTGTGCTCTGCAGCTCGAAGCGCCGGATGCCCGCCACCGGCCGTTGCTTTTCGTCGACGCTCGCGTCGGGCACGAGGAGCAGCTTTTCGGCCGGGTCGAAGCTGCCGGCACCGATCACCAACTGACCGTCCGCCTCGAAGATGAGCTCAGGGTCGCCCGTGGCCAGGTCCAACCGGTAAAGCCGGTCCGAGGTGGCCATGGACGTGATGTTGCCTTGGCTGTCGGTCTGTTCCGGTTTGCCCGCGGCTGCCACGGCGACCTCGCTACCCCCGAGGGCGGTCAGGGCGTAGCGCAGCAGCGGGGCGCCGGGGTGCTCGCTGGCCTTCCACAGGTGCTGCACCGACAGCCGGCCGTTGCGGAGCTCGAGCAGGGCCGCCCCCGCGCTTTCTCTGGGGTCGCCGCCGTGAAAGCCCCAGCACGCGACCGCGACCCGGTTCGGATCTCCGGGCACGGGCACGACGTGGGGGCAATTCTCGAGACCCGGCAGCTTCACGCCACGCACCCAGCGTGTCTTGAGGTCGACCAGCGCGAGCATTCCGGGCCCGATCACGTCGTAGCCGAAACTGAAGCGCGCCAGGCCCACTACCAGATGATGCCCCAGACGTACGAGGCGTGACGGCCGCGAATACACGCGCACCCTCTCGGTCTTCTTGGTGTCGGGATTCGTGCGCTTGCCGGTGGTGTCGAACGCGCCCAGATCGATGCGCCGATCGCTGCGCTCCATGGCTTCGATGTCCAGCTCGAGCAGGTCAGAGCCGCGATCGATGTCGCTGCGCGTGGCCGCGAGGTTCGGACCCATCCGGCTGACCAACGCCGTGCGCGCGTCGATCTCGACGAAATCCTGGGGATTGGACGAGTACCCCTCCCCGGTGTTTTCAGCATTGGGAGCGTGGGTCTTGATCTGTCCCAGCACCTCGCCGCTCGCGAGGTCGATCCGCGTGATCACGTCGGTCTTGTAGCGGTCGATCAGCGTGAGCACCCCTGGACTGCCTGGCTGGGTCGGCAGGGCGACATCACCGGAGAGCGCGGTCACGAGCCCGGTGTCCGTGGATCCCGAGTCCACGAAGTTCGCTTCAAGCAGACTTCCATCGCTGTTCAGCAGGGAGATCGAAGCCACCGTGTGATCGCTAGCCACCACGGCGTACGACGCGGGACGGGAAACCCCGGAGACGTCCGTAGTGGCGCTGGGTTCACAGGCCGCGCCTGCAAGGATAGCAGCGACCGCCAAGAGCACGCGTACTTCGTTCATGTTCTACCTTCCTCGATTGTCACAGAGACCAGGAACTGCCGGCCGGGAAGCGGCCGAGACAGCATGTCCATGGCACGAGCGTCAAACAGGTTCTTCACCCGCGCCGACATCACAAGGCGGCCGCGTAGGATGCCGCAGCGCAAACCGGCGTCGACAAAGCTGCGTCCATCGAGATGCGTGCGATTGGCATCGTCGAGGTAGACGAAGGAAACGTGTGACAGCTCGCCGAACACGGCGAGCGCGGGCTGCTTGCCGGCCAGCAACCTGAGCTCCGGCCTGAGATGGAGCTGCAGCGGTGGGCGAAAGGGCAGCTCCTTGCCAAAGCTGTTCGTGCTGCGCATCGCGGTCAGCGAGCCCACCAGAGCAAACACCGGGCCTTCGGCGGACGCGCCAAGCTCCGTCCCGAGGATACGCGCCTGCGCCACATTGCCGGGGCGCACCGTGAACTGCGCCGTACGCCGAAACCGAATCAGGTCTCGCAGCCAGGTGGCAAAGACGCGCGCTTCCGCGCTTGCGAAGAGCCCCAGCACACGGCTCCTGACACTCAAGCCGGCATCCAGGCTGCGTGAGCGCTCCGGCACCAAGCTCGGGTTCGGCTCCTGAAAAACGCGATCACCGAACAGCTCGAACACCGACGGAATGCGCTTACCGGTCGCGGCCGAGCTCGCCAGCGCCATCCCGGGGCCAAGCTCCACGACAGCACCCAGTCGGAACGTGGGTGCGAAAACTCGGGCCTGCCTTCGTGAATGCGTGAAGCTCGTGCGAGCTTCGATCGCGGCCTGACTCCATTGCAGGCGCATGGACGGTCGCAGCTCGACGCGCTTGCCAGCAACCCTGCCCAGCCACCGGGTTTCGAGTGCCACGATCTCAACGTTGCGACGGGAAGGGCGCGGCGGCGCCAGGAAAGCCAGCGCGTCGTGCGGGTCGAGCCCTTCGCGCGCGAACGAGCCGATCCCCGTAACCTCCAGAAACGATGCCAGACGCAGGCTGGCTGCTGCCCGCACGTAGCCGTGCAGCCAGCGATCGTTGGACGCCACGGTCTTCGAGGTTCCCAGCTCGGCGAACCGATCCGTGAACCGGTTGGTCTGGTGCGCGGCTGCCACAACCAGCTGAAAGCGGCTCTCGCGTTGACCGAGCCTGTCGAGCGTTTCGCGCTCGTAGCTAAGCGAGCCGAGCGTTCGCAGCAGCTGCTGTCGTATACGCAACGTCGGGGCTGCCAGGGGTCCGGGAATGCCCGAGGCGCGTCCAAAGCCTGCCAGGGTGAGCTCCACCCGGCCCCCCAGCGCACCCAGCGCTGCGTGCACCAAGCCGTGCCCGGCCGCAACCTGGCCGTTGCGCTGGCGCAACTCGACGTCGTCGGCTGTAACAAACCGCGTTTGTCCGTCGTCGACGTAAGGATAGTCGTTGCGAGCCCCTGAGACTCCAACATGCCACAGCAAGCTGGGCCTGGTCGATCCAGAGCCCGCAACCGCCGCGGTCCCCAACAGCTGCCGGAGCCCGAACGAGCCGAGCCCTGCATCCACGCGGGCCAAACGGTCGCTGCCTGGCCGAGGAACGAAGCGGACGAGTCCGCCGATGGCTCCACCGCCCAGCCACACGGGAGCGCCGCCGCGGTAGATCTCCACGCTGCCGAGTGCAGACAACGGCAGGGTGCTCAGATCGAATGCACCCGTGTCGGGTGTATTGAGCGGCGCCATGCCGAACAGTACCGTCGTGTGCCCGAATTCCGCTCCACGCAGCGCCAAGCTCGAGAAGCTACCGAAGCCGCCCGTGGTTCTCACCCTCGCGCCGGGAACCCGCGCAATCACATCCGCCACCTGACCCGCGGTGGGGGTGTGATCCTCGACGACGACCACCGTGCCGGACGACGTGGGATCCCGTTCGTGCCGGGCGGCGATCGGTGCGCTCACCCGCGCCCGAGCCTCGAAGCTGGCTTTGGGCTGGCGACCCGAGCCCGCACGGCGCGAGCCTTGCGCGAGCGCGGGAGGGGTTAGGCAGATGCAAAGCGCGGTCGTGCAAAGCGTAGTCGTCCAAAACGCGGTCGTGCAAAACGCAGTCCAGGTACAAGCCAGGGGCCTGCCGCGCCGGCACGGGCTCTTGGCAAGAGATAATGGTGATGGGCCGCTGGTTTGCTGCATTCCGCCATCCCCGAGGCGAAAAGGGGGTCAAACTTCGGGCATGTCTCCGGGCTTGCGACCCCAGCCCCTGCCGCCTTCCCGGCCGTAGCCAGTGACGTATTGGCAGGGGATTCAGCCGCATACCGTGGCGGGTCCGCGTCGGCCTCTCACCGACTTCCCTCTTCAGGCGGATGCTCGTCGACTTCCGCCCTGTCGCTGCCGGCGAGCAGCGACCCAAAGCCGTGCCGACCTTGACGTCTTGCCGCTACGTTGTCAACCGCTGGCCACGAGCCCCAGGAGCCTACCCGTGGCTCGCCCGCGGCCGGAGCCCCAGGCGAGGCCGTAGCCCGCCCGAAGCTGCAGCTCGGGACCATGGTTTGGCACGGTAGGTTGGTAGGTGAAGATTCGACCGACACCGTTGCGCGACAGCGTTCGCGTCGAAAGAACCTTGTCGCCGATTGGAGGCGTCGACCACGAAAGCCGCACGACGCAGTAGCGCCGATTCTCACATGTTGGTACGTGCCGGGTCCGAAGCGGCGCTGGCAAGCGGCCTGACCCCTCTACCACAGGTGCCAGTTGCCGGTCGTGCAGACGTAGGCGGCGAGGATGGCGTTGGTGACGGCGTGGGCGAGGACCGCGTCGGCGAGCCGGCCGCGGCGGTAGACGGCGAGAGCGTAGACCATGCCGGCCAACAGGCCGCCCAGCCAGTGCTGATGCAGCGCGCCGAAGGTGGCGGAGGATACGAGAAAGGAGGGCCAGGAGAAGGCCCCCGGTGCCACTCGTGTGAAGTCCTTGTCGATGAGCCGGCGCAGCACGTAGCCGCGAAACGCCAGCTCCTCGGCTACGGGAACGACGAGGACCGCTCCGGCGATGCGGAAACCGATCCAGATCGCAAAGAGGAGCGGCGACATGGAGTCGAGCTCGCTGCGCAAAGCTGATGCGGAGTCCTGGTGCGCGGCTGGCGCGAGCGCGATCCAGATTGCGAACACCGCGGCGCCGAGAGCGGCGGCCAAGAGCATTGCACGCGGCGAGCCGCGCCAGGTTAGCTCGCGCTGCAGGGTTGCCCGGTAGGCCCACAAGAGGCTGCCACCGGCCAGCACGCGTGCTGGATACAGGACGTCCACGGCGCCAGCAAAGAGTCCCGTCACCAGGCTGGCGGCCACCACGCCCAGAAGCGGTGCCAGATAGGGAGCGGCCACGTGCGCGAGCTTGTCCGTGGGCTCGCTCGGCTGTCGGGCGAGCATCCGGGAGCGGTGCGACCATGCGACAAGACCCAGGGCCGCTGCGCAGTACAGTACCCAGCCGGCCTTGGAGTGGAAGGCCCCGATCGCGGTCTCGGGCGAGAGCCAGTGCCCGACACCGATCAATGCGCTGATGCGCAGCACGTTTGCCACCCATGCTGCGAGCATGCCTGCTGGAACCAGCACAAGGGCCCGGGGCCACTGCAGCTGCCCGCGAGCAAAGCCGATATAGGCTCCCATGAACGTCCCCAATAGGCCGATGCCCTCGAAGCCGGAGCATACGGGCGTGATGGTCACGGCGAAAGTCTCGGTGCCGACCACATACTCCGGTGCGCCCAAGACGACGTTCGAGGCGAAGACGGTCAACGTGGCTGCGACGCTCCACAAGGTGGCCGTACTCATGGGTGGCCATAGATGCTGCGTGGCCATGCCCGTGGCCCACGCGGCGAGACCCACGCCTGCAGTCAACGCGAGCGGCAGGGCCATGCGTCTCAGGCTGCACAAGAGCTCCGGGATCGGCGTGAGCGCTGCGACGAGCGACGCGGCTGCTCCGGCCGCGGCAGCAAGCCAACCCGCCGCGGCCAATCCCGAGGCTTCTTGCGCGCCAGTGCTGAAGAGGCGTTCCGAGAGAGCAACGAGGCCAGCCAGGCACAACACATGCAGCGCAAGGGCCATGCGCGAGCGAAGCCACGGTTGTCCGGTCGTTACAGGGGCTGGCTCGCGGCTTGCCCGAAACGATGCGGTTCCCCGAAACGATGCGGTTCCCCGAAACGATGCGGTTCCCCGGAACAATGCGGTTCCCCGGAACAATGCGCCTCCCCGGAACAATACTGCCGCAGTGGCCACGGCCAGCGCGACAGTCGCGAGCGTGCCCATCGCGCCGAGACCCGACCAGTCGCCGCCACGGACGAGCAGCGGCTGCGTGTCGTAACGCAGGCTGAAGAAGAGGTACTCAGCCAACAGTACGGCGGCGCCCGCAACCCACCTGGTCTGCGCCTTGCGTTTGGCTCGCTCGGGCTGACTGGTGCATTTGTTCCGCGTCGCTACCACGGCAGGCGCGCCGGATCGAGCTCGAGCCGCACCAGCGTTTCCGGATCCAGGTAGCGGGCCGGCGTCACTGGGTACGGTGCTTGCGCCGTTCCCGCCGACGCTGGGTGTGCTCGATGTCTTGCCGGCATTGAAGTGGGTGGACTCGCTTGGGGCTTCGGAATTCAGGGTACGAACCCTGCCGCAGTCCGCTAAACCGCCGGGATCCGGAATTGCCGCACCTGAACCGCGCCAAGCAAGCCCTGGAAGGTGAGCAGCTCGGAGGGAGCATCACCCATTCGTCTACCGTGAAGCAGCTCCAACGACACCGATGCCGGGCATCTAGGCGTCGGGTCAAAACAGCATCGCCACTTCGATTTCGATCCATCCCGTCCGGCGGTGTTGCGCCGCCCTCGAATACAGGGAGTATTCGCGCGTCGAGGAATCGGTAGCCTCTGCATCTCTTTCATGAACGAGGTCGCGGGTCTGTGCGAAAAGGTAGGGGCAGATGCGCATCTGGGACGGATGGGCGTGGGCAGCGACCCGCGCATTGGCAGCGCATCAGGGATTCGGCCGCAATCACACTCATCGAGGGGTTGCTTGCGGAGGGAGCTCACGTCGCGGCTCACGATGACTTATGTACGAAATCAGGTATCCAGGACACTTGGGCAATTCCAGCTGAGCGTTCTGGTCAATAAGGTGGCACGCGTAGGAGTGGGGCAAGAGTGCGGCGGGGCTTGACTCACGCGCGCAGAAGGTCGAATACTACGCCGTGAATTGGGCCCGAGGAGGCACTACAGTTGCGGATGAAAGTCCTTTTTGTTCCCCAAAATCATTCTGGTCAGCCGCAGCGGTCGCCAAGGCCCCCCCCCCGAAGTCGGAGTTGGATCCCGTGCGATTGCCGCTGCGAGCGTTGCCGCTGAGCCTCAGGTATCGGGGCAAAGCAAGGCTGCCAGATCGGCTTCGAGGGGCCCGTCCAGCAAGGCGCGCCGTCGTGCTTTGAGAACCAACGAGACAACGACCTGCTGTGTACAAGATCTGGACGGACGAGAAGCACGCGATCGTGCAGTTGGTCCTCGATGGCTTTATCCGGGTAGACGAAATGCGAGCGTTCGTCTCCGAGCTGCGGCAGGCTACGCTCAGTCTTCAAGGCAGGGAGATCAAGATCAGAGCGGATGTGCGCGGTTTCCATCCCGCTTCACCCGAGGTGGCCGATATGATCCGGGCGGTACAGGAGTTCGGTCTCAGGAGCGGGGTAAAGCGAGTCGCGGAGATCGTGGGGAGTCAAACCGTGGCCCTGCAGCTCAACCGCGTTGCCCGGGAAAGCGGCACCCACCACATCCTGCGCCGGTTCTGGGAAGAAGACTCGGCAGCCGAGTGGCTCCTGCATGGAGACCCCGCGGATTAGGTACGGGGGGGACTACGGGAGGCTTCCCCGAATGACGCTCAGCAGGTCGACGTCGGCGTAGGCCAGCGAGGTGGAATAGCGGTCGTTCTTCAGGGTGAAGCCGGGCGGCGCGGCCGCCTGGGGGAGCAGCTCGCATAGTGGGTCGCAACGCCATCCGCTGGACTCCAGGTGCTCCTGCCAGCAGCTCCGCTCTTGGTGGCGTTCGGTCCGATCGGATCCCTCGTGTGTGATTATGTTGCGCACTTCGGGAGAGAAGAACTCGTTCCAGACCAAGAGCGTGTCGCTGGCGCCGAGGACTGCGGCGAGGCTCCGATAGGCAGTACGGTAGTGCCTGTATGCGTGCAGAAATCGCCGATGCAGGGCATCGGTGCAATGGTTGCTGTCGGGCTCGACCACTACCACCGCGCTGGCGCCGCACTCACGTAACAGGCGAAGCACATCCCGCCGACCATGACCGTTTGCCACTCGAAGGTGATGCAAGCACAGTGTTGCGTTGCCAAGGATGAGTCCATGCATGCCTGCGGCCTCGAGATGCGCTGGCGTAAGCTGCTCCGCGCGCACGGGCACCGGATGAAAGGTAACCGGGATTTCGGCCTCGCGTCCGGCTTGCAGCACGTTCTCGCGTGCGACTTCGAGCGCTCCGGTCCCGGTTTCCGGTGAGGAGTCGGGCTCGACCCCGACGACGTGAAGCGACTGGACGAGACTCCGGGTTTGAGGATTCATGAGCAGCGTGCGCAGCTGCCCGCCGCGGCCGATGCCGAGCTCTATCACCGTTACCGGCGTCGGTTCGACGATGAGGTCGAGCAACGCTCGGTTGCTCGCAACGTACGCGAATGGAATCAGGGGCGTGCGAAGACGCAGCAGTTCGAACGCGCGCAGCTGCGCTCCTGGTGGGCGTCCTTCAAGATAGAGGTTTCCGGCCGGCGAAGAATCGGCTCGTGCCCTGCCAAGCAGCGCCTCGGCGAACACACGTTGCACGACCGCACCCTGGCCATCTTCCTCGTCGGGCATTGCGCGCACCATGAGCTCCGCCTCGTCAGCAAGACGGGAGCCGCGTCCCTCTGCGAAGTCGGCTACGCATCGCCACAGCCGTTCCAGCCGCTCCGCCTCGAGAGCACCCAGGCCCTCGAAGAAGCGGGTGAACCCCGCACTTCGAGAGAGGCGACCGACACGGGACCGCAGGTACTTGCTCAGGTTCGATACGCTCACTGCTGCGCGCTCGGGGGCGAAACCATGGCCACCCATGCGTATTATTCTAGTGCTCTCCGCGGGAGCACAACGTCGAGATTCCCGTTTCGTGCAGGTCCCTGCACTTTCGGATGCAGATTTTCCTTTTCCGCCACATACCAGGCCTTCGTTCCCCTCGTTGAATGACGAACTCGGTCGCCGGCATGGCCGGTGGATTCGCCAGGAAACACAGAGAATCGGGACTTGCCAGCCTTCTGGCCGAGCAGGCTTTTCGAAGGCGTAGTCCGCTACCGCTGATCGCTGCCGCGACGCAGGGTCGCTCTGGCGAGGAGCCTGAACGCGAAAGGCAGGTCGTCGATCAGGTAGCGTTTTGCGAGCCTGCGGGGTTCCTGGGCCAGGCGGTGCGTCCATTCCAGGCCTACCCGGCGCAGCCAGGGCGGAGCCCGTCGCAATTCTCCGGCGAGAAAGCTGAAAGTGACGCCCACGCCGACGAACCAGCTGGCCGGTAGAGCGTCTCGGAGCCGAATGGCCAACTGCTCCTGCTTGGGCGAGCCCAGGCCGATCAGCACGATATCTGGGCGCACAGCCGCCAGCTCGCGCTGGGCTGCTGCGACCTGCTCGTCGGTAGGAGGGCTGTCAAGCAGAGGGCTGCACACTCCGCTGACGTCGATCGCGGGCCACTGCTGGCGCAGTTTCGAACACGCGCCCTGCGCAGCCCCCGGCGCGCCGCCCAGCAGGTAGATGCAGCGGCCTTCCTTCGCGGCTCTTTCGGCGATGAGCGACGCCAAGGTGGAACCAGCGATCCGTTCTGGAAGTGGGCTGCCTTGAAGCCTGGATGCCCAGACGAGCGGCATTCCGTCGGCGACCCGCAAGTCTGCCGCGTCGTACAGTTGCCGCATGCCGTCGTCAATGGCGTAGCGCCTGAGGAAGTCCAGGTTCGCGGTTACCAGCCAGCCGCCGTGCCCCCGCTGCAGCTGTCCGAACAGGTGATCCAAAAGCTGCCATCGGTTCACACAAGCGAGCGCCATGCCTTCGATCTGGACGCTTGGCAGGTCGGTCACGGGTCAGTTCTACCGCCGGCGTTCGGCCGGTCCACAGCACCTCCCTAGCTCCAGCTCCAGCTCCAGCACCTGTCCTTCCTCAAGCACGAATTGGCGAGCCGACACCCCGAGCTCGTTTCGCAACACTCTCAGCCAATGCCGTCCCGGGTCAAGGCGGATGTCGCTGTCGGCCGGGTCGAACCCGATCCGCTTGCCGTCGATCTCCAGCACGTCACCCGGTCGCCATCCGTGCACCAGCAGTCGCAGGTGAGCGATGCGCTTTAGCAGGACACCCAGCTCACGTCTGGCCTGCGCTCGCAGCACGAGCTCCCCTGGCGCGCGCGCCTCCAGGATGAACTTCCGCAGGCTTGTACTGGCGGCGACCAGCTGTCCCGCCCGAGCCTGAGTCCGAGCCAGTTCGTAAGGCCCGCGCCGGGGCCCGCTCGAACCTCCTGGCGCCGGCTTTGCCCAAATGCGCTCGGGCTGAGGACGCGGTCTACCCAGTGGCTGCGCTGCTTCAGGGCGGTTCGAGCGCCTGCGGCGGTGCCACCAGGTACCGATCGGCGTGCGAAGCAGGATCACCAACGCGTCCGCTGACCGCCCGCGCCAGCGATGCTGCCACTCCAGGCCGAGATTGCCCCAGCCTCCAGCGATCTGGCTGGATGTGGCGGCGCCTCCATGCGAGGCCGAGGCCCGCAGCCAGGGTCCCAGCTCGAGATTGACCTCCACGGCGCCGCCTGGATCGCCATGGTTCAGGCCGCCGAACTCGAGCGTGGGCCCCAAGTTGACGCAGACTCTGCCGTCGGAGATCAGCGCCCCCGCGCGTGCGCGCCCAAAGAAGCCGCGATCCAGCGGCCGCCCGAGGCCGACGGCCACGCCACCCTCGAGCTGCAAGTCCCACCCCAACGTCCATTGGTGGAGCCGTTCCGTTCCCCGCGCATCTTCTTGGGCTCGCAGGGATGGGGGAAAGCAGAACAAGCCAAGCCCCACCAGACACGCTACCCGCCTACCTGGCTGAGCGCAGGCCGTTGCCCTATAGTGGCACGGCTGCTTGCCGCGTGCGGCGTCGCAAACCACGATCGACCGATTGGGAGTCTGCGGCCTCGGAGGTAAACGCATGTCAGAGGCACCATCGCGCCCTAAGACGTTGAAGACGGCCGGAGCCGGGGTCCGGTCGCTCACCGCCCAAGCCCCGCTGCCGGGGAGCTTTCCCAAGTCGCGCAAGGTAGAGGAAGGGGACTTGCGGGTGCCTGCGCGTGTGATCGAGCTTTCAGGGGGCGAGCCCCCGGTGAAGGTCTACGATACCACGGGACCTCAGGGCCACGACCCACGGCATGGGCTCCCCAAGCGTCGCAAGGATTGGCTAAGGCGGCGTGCGCAGGAGCATGGCGGCGACGCGTCCAGCCTGGGCGTGACGCAGCTGTATCACGCGCGTGCCGGCCGAGTCACCGAGGAAATGCGATTCGTGGCAGTACGTGAGGGCGTGGACCCCGAGTTCGTGCGCTCCGAAGTGGCGCGGGGCCGCGCAATCATCCCATCCAACATCCACCACGCCGAGCTCGAGCCCATGATCATCGGGCGCAACTTCAGGGTGAAGATCAACGCCAACATAGGCAACTCGGCTGTCAGCTCGTCCATCGAGGACGAGGTCGAGAAACTGCAATGGGCGATTCGGTGGGGCGCAGACACGGTGATGGACTTGTCCACGGGCGAGCGCATCCACGAGACCCGGGAGTGGATCGTGCGTAACGCACCCGTGCCGATCGGCACGGTCCCGATCTACCAGGCTCTCGAGAAGGTCAAGGGTGCTGTGGAGAAGCTCAGCATCGAGCTGTATCTCGAGACGTTGGAGGAGCAGGCCGAGCAGGGCGTGGACTACTTCACCGTGCATGCCGGGGTGCTGCTGCCCTTCATCCCAATGACGGCCGAGCGTGTCACCGGTATCGTGTCGCGAGGCGGCTCGATCATGGCGAAATGGTGCCTGCACCACCACAAAGAGAACTTTCTCTACACGGAGTTCGACCGCATCTGCAAGTTGATGAGCAAGTACGACGTTTCGTTCTCTCTCGGTGATGGGCTGCGCCCCGGGTCCATTGCCGACGCCAACGACCAGGCGCAGCTCGCGGAGCTCAAGACGCTGGGCGAGCTGACCACCGTAGCGTGGGAGCACGACGTCCAGGTCATGATCGAAGGACCCGGTCATGTACCCATGCACAAGATAAAGGAGAACATGGAGCTTCAGCTCGAGCACTGCCACGAGGCTCCTTTCTACACGCTGGGGCCTCTGACGACGGACGTGGCACCTGGTTACGACCACATCACGTCGGCCATCGGCGCAGCCATGATCGGCTGGTTTGGCTGCGCCATGCTCTGCTACGTCACACCCAAGGAGCACCTGGGCTTGCCTGACAAGCACGACGTGAAGCAGGGTGTGATCGCGTACCGGATCGCGGCGCATGCTGCCGACCTCGCCAAGGGCCATCCAGGCGCGCAAGTGCGCGACGACGCGCTAAGCAGGGCGCGCTTTGATTTCCGCTGGGAAGATCAGTTCAATCTGTCGTTGGATCCGGAGACCGCGCGTGCGTTTCACGACGCAACACTTCCCGCCGAGCCAGCCAAGAAGGCGCACTTCTGCTCCATGTGCGGGCCCCGGTTCTGCTCCATGCGTTTGACGCAAGATGTGCGTGAGATCGCGCGCGCAGAGCGCGAGCAGGGCCTCGCGGACAAGGCCAGGGAGTTTCGTGAGACTGGGGGGAAGCTCTACCTCTCGGAGCCAGCACGCGGTTCCACCTAGGGACCGAGGTGATCTGTGAGAATCGGAATTCCCAAGGAAATCAAGACGCATGAATACCGTGTGGCAGCGACGCCCTCGTGCGTCGCCGCTTACGTCAAAGCCGGCCATCGAGTGCTCGTGGAGCGCGGCGCCGGGCAAGGCGCCGGCTATCGAGACGAGCAGTACCTGCAAGCTGGAGCGACCCTTGCCGATGGGCCTAACGAGGTCTTTGCCGACTCTCAGATGATGGTGAAGGTCAAGGAGCCTCTGCCGCCGGAGTACCCGCTGTTTCGATCCGGGCAGATCCTCTACACCTACCTGCATCTTGCCGCCGATCGCGACGCGACCTGCGCGCTTCTGGACGCCGGGGTCTCTGCCGTTGCCTACGAGACCATTCAACTCGAGGACGGTTCGCTCCCTTTGCTGATTCCGATGAGTGAGATCGCTGGACGGCTCTCGGTGCAGGAGGGTGCCAAGTACCTGGAAAAACCCTTCGGGGGCCGTGGCGTGCTGCTCGGGGGCGTGCCCGGTGTGGCGCGAGGTGACGTCGCCATCGTGGGCGGAGGCGTGGTCGGCACCAACGCCGCCAAGATGGCCGTGGGTCTCGGCGCTCGTGTCACGATGCTAGACACCTCGCACGCGCGATTACGACAACTCGACGATCTGTTTGGCGTGGCCGTTCAGACCCTGCTGAGCACCGAGGCGAACTTGCAGCGTGCGCTCGCGCAAGCCGATCTCGTTGTGGGGGCGGTGCTGGTCCCCGGCGCTGCCGCCCCCAAGCTGCTCAAGCGCGTCGACCTGGCTCACATGAAGGAAGGAGCCCTCCTGGTCGATGTCTCGGTGGATCAGGGGGGCATGGCTGAAACCACACGACCCACCACACACCGCGAGCCCACGTTCGAGGTGGACGGCGTCCTGCACTACTGCGTCGCCAACATGCCTGGCGCCGTGCCACGAACCTCCACCCAGGCGCTCACCGGTACCACCCTCTCGTACGGATTGCAGCTGGCCAACCTGGGGCTCGAGCAAGCCTTGGCGGCCAATCCGGCCCTGCGGCGCGGTCTGAACACCCGGGACGGGAAGATCACCTGCCAGCCGGTCGCCGAAGCGCTGGGCATGACGGCCCAGCTCGCGGAGATCTAACGATTCCCGGGCCTGAAGATCCCCAGGCCTGAAGATCAAGCAAACGCGTCAAGCGCCCGCTTCGCTCCGAGGACGAAAGCCGTCCTGGCGCCATTCTGAACAGGAACTACAGTGTCTTGGCGGTAATGGCCTGCACCCGCTTAAGCAGCTCCGCGGGGTATACGCGGCCGGTGAGCTTCTGTCGCACCTGGTTCTGGATCTTCTTGAGCTCGGCCATCCCTTCCGGAGTGAATTTGCTCGCTTTGTAGCCTCGCTTCAGCAGCCGCTTGTAGGCCTTGCGGTCGGCCTTGCGTGCCGCCCGGTTGTTGCCCTCGGTGTCCTCGGCGGTCAGTGCCGCGAGCTTGGCTTTGGCGCCGTCCGAGAGGCTGTCCCATTTCTTCTTCGTGACCACGAGGGCGCCCATCAGCACACCGAACGTATCGTCGGTTACATGGCTTAGTTTGGTGTGCCACTGCAAGCTCGTGAAAGCGATCGCTGTGGAGGTCACCATGTCGATCATGCGCGTCTGCAGCGCCCCGTACACTTCGGGCACACCAAGCGGCACACCGGTGGCGCCTATCGCCTGCCACATGGCCTTCATGGTGTAGCTTTCGGGCCACAACCACGGTCGCATGCGCCTGATGTCGGCTGGCTTGGCTATGGGCTGCTTGGAGAAGTAGCGAAACTGGCCGAGCTCGCCCCAGGCCAGCAGCTGGAATCCGGACTTGGTGAAGGCCTGCTGCCACTCGGGCTTGAGCTCCGTCAGGACGGCTTGAGCCTGCTTGCTGTTGGTGATCACCCCCGGCGTATTGAGGACGGTGGTCTCGCGAACGATTTGGCTGAGGCCTGTAGTGGTCACGACCGTCGCGTCGATTTGACCCACGCGCATTTTGCGGATGACGTCCTTCTCGTCCCCGGCGACGCCGCTGGGGTAGATCTTGATGCCCACCTCGTTGCCCGTCGCAGCCCGCAACTCCTGGTCGATCCTCTTGAGCCCCCGGACAAGTGGGGAGCTCCTGGGTGCCAGCGTCGCCAACCGGATGATCTTGGTTTGTTGAGCCGCGGCATGTTCGCTGCTTCCAGGAAGGGCCATGGCGGCCGCGAGAACAGCGATGACTCCTAGACAAAAAAACCGACGCATGAGAGCTGCACCTCCTGGCTGGGCTTGGATCAAGGTGGGTTTGGATTGGGACGTCGCGCGTGAATGGCTATTCACCAGATTCCAAGGCCCATGGGCCCGCTCCCGCGGGCCCCTAAACAGCCGTGGCGGCCGAGCGCAGCAGCTGCATGCCGACCTGAAGCAGAATCAACATGATCAGTGGAGACAGATCCAAGCCCCCTGTCTTCTCCGGATTGAGGATGGAGCGGATCGGGGCGTAGAGCGGATCGGTGATTTGGCTTGTGATGTTTCGCGGGAACTGACCCCGGTCTGGAACGACCCAGCTCAGAACTGCGTCAATTATGATAAGCCACGTCAGCCCTTCGAGGACGGCGAGCATGATTGCCATGACACCACATCGAATCCCTGCATC